>JAQWCZ010000106.1 GCA_028705705.1 Paludibacter sp. | reverse complement strand
TCTGTATGCTTTATTTTTAAGCCTTACCTGAAAGCTTGAAGTAGGGTCGGAAGCCACAGCCTGATTCATGTAGGGAATATTAAAGAAGTTCATGGCACACCCACAAGGACAGTTTTGGATGACTGCATCAGGCTTATAAGAACGTGCTACTTCATATATCTGTTTAAAATAGGTCGGTAACAGTTCTATTGCCTGTTCAGGATATTCAAGCTGACTGGCCTCGTTGTGGTCGGCGGGACAACAATTCATGTGTTGCCCGTCTAATTTAAGTCCATCAAAGTTCCAGGTTACCATGAATCGTTTAAGCAATTCATCGGTATGTTGTTTGGTAACCGGATTAACAGGGGAGAGGTAATAACTGTCCCACCAGGATATAAATTGTGGAGTCCATTCACTGGTTTTCAGCAACATCTCAGGATGTCTATTCAATAAACTGGTTCCCGGATCTGCTGCGAGGGGAGCCCACCAGAGCTTGGCTTTTAAACCCAGTTTGTGAATTTCATCCGTCATACGACGCATATCTTTGTCTCCTCCCGGAAAACGTTCATTCGTTTCCCAGTCTCCTTCAGCAATCTGGTAACCATCATCCACATCCACCCACTTGAATCCCAGCTCTTTCACTTTGGGTAGCGTGCCGATTACTTCGTCAATGGTAAATTGTCTTTCATATCCCCAAGCACACCAAACCGGTTCATAGGCTTCCGGTTCAGGCTCAGGAAATACAATCTCTTTTTCTGCCTGCATATATTCAGAAAATTGTTTCAGCGGATTGAAAAAGTCACCGGTATGTATGGCTACAAAACTATCATAGGTTCTGATGGTATCATTTTCATCCAATATTACAGGATTTTCGTATTCGTAAAGGAGAGCAGCCGTAGCATAATCTTCGTATCTGATCCATTCAACCGGCATGGAAACCAGTTTTAATGTTGATTCCGTGAAACCGGTTGCTATACCTCCATCTTTTCTCCAGATATTTACCATGGGGATACCACCGCCATAATCCGAATTATTCATGCCCAGGTAATTTTTCTGGTAGAATCCCTCTTTCACAGGAAGAATCCAATCTTGTCTTTTATTGGTAGAAGAAGGTTGGAATGACCACATCAGATTTTCTCTGTTTTGGTCTTCTACCCTCAATTCGTGGTTCTTCCAGGCAGTTATGGTCGCTTTTTTATCTCCAAGGTTTACATAAAAGGTTTTAAAAAGCAATAAATCAGGAAAGTTTTTATGAATGGTAATTTGCTGGTGTTTGGCTATTTTAAAACCATCTTCATCATATTCACCCATTACATCATAATAGATACTTTGCTCATTTTCTGACTTTTCAATTTTTTTCAATTCAAATTTTCCGGCGTTAAATTCTTTGGCAATCAGTTCATCGGCAACATAAAAATCACTGTAAATAACCTCCGTGTTTTCATGAAGTGATAAAAACTTTACCTGCATCTGTTTGTCTATCTGCATTTGCAGGTTTCCGTTTGAAATAGTATGTTCAGATGAACATCCGGTTAAGATGATCACTATTATTAGAATTGAATATAACCAGTTTTTATTCATAAGATAATGTGTTTTAATTCGGTATTAACGAAATAAATTCTTAGCATTTTGATAATAAATCTTTTTCAACACTTTCTTTGGAAGGTACATGCCACTGTATGACTAATGATAGCCGTAATCAGGTATATAAAAATGTTCATCTTTTGTTTCCAGTATCCTGAACATATTTCTGTACATGGATTTACTCATGCCATTATCGGTTCCGAATAAAACCCGGTCAGCATATTTAATCAGAAAAGCCCTGGTTGCACGGGGAGTAACGGCTGATTCACCCATTCTTCCGGCGATATCAACATAGAGATTTGGATATTTATCGAGCAATTTTCCCAAACGTTCCAAATCGTGATTCATGTTCAGATAATGACAAGCAATAAAAATCGTTTTAGGATTGGCTTTCAGCGCGTTTTCAAAAGACCGCATCAAGCCTTCATAACCCAAATTGACTTTAGTTGTGTCAATATGCCAGTTCGCAGCAGTCATGTAGCCATCGTTGTGAATATTCAATGGTTCGTACATCAATTTGGGTTCAGCAATGTGAATATTAATCGGCATGTTTAACGCTGCACATTTTTCAAGCAAGGGCTTTAATTTGGGGTGATCAATGTGGATACCTTTTCCCTGAGTGGGATAACTATATAAATCACCATCGCCTTTATCACCCATTTCTCCCACACCTACTGCACCAAGTTCTTTGTGACGGATTAAAGTCTGAATCGCTTTTTCTGTCCAATTCGGTTCATTAAAATCTGTATAATCAAAACTGGTCCAAAAAGCAAACCTATCAGCATGAGCAGCGTATTTTTTTACAAATTCTTCAAAAGGTTTGCCTATCCAGTTGCAACTCAACAAATGTGATTTTTCAATTCCACAAGCATCCATATTTTCTACCCAAGTACTGATTTGTTGATCATCAAGCGCATAATCATGGGAGTGAATATCAATTACCGGAAATTTACCCTTCTCTACAGTTGTTTCCGGGATATTAAAAATTGAAACAGGCCTGTAATGTTTTAACAATAAAGTATCCGTTAACTGTTGACTTCTGATTATTGAGGATGGGAAAGTCAGTAACAGTAAAATAAGCGATATGGGAATTGATTTATTCATAAGCATTTCTGTTTATTGTGTCAGATTTACTACACGGTATTTTTCAATCAACAATTCAATAACAGGAGCAATGGCTTTGGGAAAAACTTTTCTCAAATCAATTTCACTGGAATCATGCAAAGTATTTTTTAATGCCCGCATGAAAGTATCCTTAATTTCAGTTGCCAGGTTTACTTTAACAATACCATTGCGAATAGCCTCTCTGACAATGTCATGTGGAATCCCTGAACTTCCGTGTAGCACCAGCGCCACCTCAGTAGCCCGGCGAATTTCCTTTAATCGTTCAATATCCAGTTTGGGTGTTGATTTATAAAATCCATGAGCTGAACCAATGGCAATTGCCAACGCATCAACACCGGTTTGCGCTACAAACATCGAGGCTTCTTCGGCTGTAGTGAATCCACCTTCCTGTTCCTGACCTAATTTTGCCACATAACCCAATTCGGCTTCCACATTTGCCCCATAAGATTGAGCCAGTTTAACCACTTCAGCACTGATGCGAATGTTTTCCTGTATGGATTTTTCACTGGCATCGATCATCACAGAATCAAATCCGGCATCAAGACATTGTTTAACCAACTCAATTGAATCACCATGATCAAGATGAATCCAACCTTCGACTCCGTAATCTGACAAACCGGCACGACCCAATGCAACAGCTTCATTCAAGCCCATATATGCTATTGATGAACGGGTAAGCTGAAGAATAACAGGGGCTTGAACATTGGAAGCAGCAACCAAAACACTTTTCAGTGTTTCGAAATTGTAGAAATTGGTTGCTAATAAAGCCTTACCTTCCTGTTGACATTGTTTGAGTTTTTCCTGTAAAGTCATATTTTAATATTCTGGTTGAATTTTTCTTTAGCAATCTGAATGATGTTTTCCTTTGAGGTGAAAGCTCCGGTTCCTCCCGCGGCAGTAGTATTAATAGCCCCTGTTAAATTGCCGAAACGCTGGCATTCAATAAATGATTTCCCCTGAATAAACTGAGAAATAAATCCGGCATTAAAACTGTCCCCTGCACCAATCGCATCAACAACCTCCGTGTTCAGAAAAGCAGGCATATCGTTTTTAGCGTCTTTTTGAATTAACAAAGAACCTTTGCTGCCTCTTTTAATGACACAAGTATTAATATAAGGCTTGATTTTTTCAATTGCTTCTTCCAGATTTTCAGATGCAGTTAGCAGTAATAATTCTTTTTCATTGGGAATAAACACACTCACCAGCGGTAAAATATGCTGATAATCAAAGTCCCATTTTTCAACCGGATCCCATTGAGTGTCGAGCGATGTAGTTACACCACATTTTTGTGCAAACGAAAGAATTTCAATTAAATCCTTTTTAATGCCCGACTGGAGAAATATGGATGAAATGTGTACATGTTTTGTACGGTTGAAAACATCTTTGTTGATATCAGCAAAACTCATCATATCCATGGTTCCCTGATAGGTAACCATAGCCCGGTCTTCGTTGTAATTCAATACAATAGTAGCACCGGTGGCAGCTTTGTTTGTCTCAATTAACAAGGAAGTGTCAACTCCCTTGACTTGTAAACTGGATTTAACAAGTTGTCCGAAACTGTCTCTGCCAATCATACCCACAAATGCAGTTCGTGCCCCCAGTGAGGCGATGTTAGCTGCAAAAATTGCAGTCGAGCTACCGAGTGTGAGAATCATGTCTTCTGCAAATTTTTCTTTTCCAATTTCAGGCTCGCCGTCAATTTTATTTAAAATCAAATCTGCATTTAATTCTCCTAAAGCCAATACATCGAATTCTCTCATTTTAATAAACTATTTAAATTAACCAGATTGAAAGCATAGAAATACTTGTCCATGTCGTGTTCAATTTTTCCCAAAACCACCGATTCAGCATCAATACCATGGCGATTCAAATTTTCATACAGGCGGTAGCGAGCTACAACAGCTTCCGGATGTTGCCAGATATAACGGCATCCTGTTTTAACAAGCCAGTTTTTTCTTTCTTCCGTCAATTGACTAAAATCCTTTCCCTGTTCATCTTCCTGCAACCATTTTTTCCATCTGTTTGAATCATATACCAGACGCCACAAAGTGTTTTTGATATTTGATAGTTGCGCTATGCCTTTATCTTTACTCAATTCAATTTCTTTTTCTTCCAGTTCAACCAAGGCATCGTATTCACTGATTGTGAACTCTGGTCCTACATTGGCAGCACCCATACCACAAAGCGGATAATCCTCAGGATTGGTAACGCCATCCGTATAATGCCCTTTAATATAACTTCCAAATTGTTTCACTTTCTGAGTTAATTGCAAGGCAACTTCTTTGTCAAAAGTTGTGGTATGCAAATCAGTACCTACTTTTCCAACAATAAAACACGGCCAAACATCTTCAAAGCCGGCAGCTTTCAAACCATTTTTTAATTCAATGATAAAGGTGTCAAAAACAGTTTCATCTGCCAGTCCGCCATGAACCTCTTCTGTCCCAACTTCATAAGAAATGGGCGCGATATTATTTTTTCTTCTGAATAATTCTGCATGTACCATCAGTTCAACCGTACGTGCAGCCACTATTTTAATATCAATAATTTCCCCTTTGGGAAGAAAAATATCAACTGTAGGGTCAACATGAATCAGGTGATACCCGGCGATAATAGCATCTTCGAATGATTTTTTAACAGCATTCATTGCACGTTCGGTATCCCATCTTTCAATTGACTGAATATCTTTTAACCACGGACCACCATGATCGATAGCGGCAATATAAGGTCCGTTGTAATTAACAGCATCGGCTTCAATTTTCAATAGCTTAATAAATTCTTGTTGTGTAAGGCCGGTATATCCTCCATCTCCATCGACCTGATTGAGGGTCGCGGCAAATTTAATGGGTGCATTATTCCGTTTTGCAGCCCTGAAAGCCGCTTTAATAACAGAGGTAGAATTGGGACATACTGCAAATAAAGTTCTTTTTATACCTGTTTCCGCCTCTAAAATAACAATTTGTTTTAATATATTTTCCGTTAACGCCATATTTATTTAATTTTTATACAAGAAAGTAATTGTTATAAATTGTAACTCCCTCAACAACACGCGAGATATTACCAGAAACAGAAGGATTGTCAGGATCAAGGCCAAGAAATAACGACTTATAATATCCCAGTGTTTGTCCAATCAGAACATAAGGTATAAAAGAATATTCTCCTGATGTTTCAAAGGAATGATCCATAACTAATTCGAGATCAAACTTTACCCTTTCAATTTTCAATGATTGTCCTGCTGAAATAGCAATCTGAGCGGTTACATTGTTGTTAGCGTTAATTTGTTTTACCAGATCAATTTCATATTGACGAACAAATTCATTTGTAGAAAACAGATAAACGATCAGGGTTTCATTATTGATAACCGCTTTGGGACCATGTCTGAATCCTAAGAATGAATCAAATTTACAAATTACTTTTCCGTCAGTAAGCTCCTGTAATTTAAGTTGACATTCTTCCGCAATACCTTTTAATTCTCCTGATCCCAGGAAAACAGCTCGTTTGAAATTTAATGAGGCAATTTTTTCAATTAAAAAGGCATATTTGTCTAACATATTTTTTGCACTCACGCTAATTGCATTGATCTTATTGAGCTGATCTTCGATTTTATTCACATTAATCAAGAGTAACAGTGCCACTAACATGGTTGTAAAGCTACTGGTCATAGCCAGACTTTTATCATTTGTGTCAGGTGGTAGCAGTAAAATTAAAGAATTGTCATGCTGAGCGTTTTTAACTAACTCCCCCATTTCATTACATGTAATAATGATATGAAGGGCTTTCTTCGCAATTTTATTTACTATTTCAACTGCAGCCAGACTTTCCGGACTATTACCTGAACGGGCAAAAGAAACTAAAACAATATTCTTTTCAGAACTGAAAAATGCATCCGGATGTGTGATAAGGTCAGTTGTAGCGACTGCTTTACAGTTTTTATAACCTTTTAAAGGTAAGATATAAGTAAGAATATTACCTATATAGGCAGATGTTCCGGCACCTGTAAGAATTATCTCAGCATCTTTCGAAATGTTATTTTTTGAAAGAAATGTTTCGATACTATTTTTTTCCTGATAAATCAGATCAAATTCTTTTAACCACATCTTGGGTTGCTGGTGAATTTCGCTTATGGTGTGTGTCCCTTCTTTTGATGTTATATGAATCATATTATTTATGATTTTTATTTATTTAATGTTACAAAAGTAGTTTCGTAATGAAAGAAACGAAATTTTT
>JAQWCZ010000105.1 GCA_028705705.1 Paludibacter sp. | reverse complement strand
ACTGAATAAACGGAAATCCATTCTTCGCCATCAATCTCAGATGGAAAGCGCCCCGTTCCTGGGCAACGATGAAAGACTGTTCTGGCAACGCTCAGAAGACAGAAATAGAGCAACAGCATCGCTGTAACAGCAACTGGGACTGGCGTCCTACGAAGCAATTGAAGCGTTTGTGGAGTATAAGTTTTAGAATTTAATTAAAAAAACGATTAAGATCATTACGATCTTAATCGTTTTTTTACAAATTAAACAATACCTTTTCTCACACCATTCCCTGCGCCAGCATGGCTTTTGCAACTTTTAGAAATCCTGCTACATTAGCACCTTTCATGTAATTGATGTAGCCATCCGGTTCTTTACCATATTTGACACATTGTGCATGAATATCGGACATTATCTGGCGAAGTTTGGCATCAACTTCTGCTGCACTCCAGTTGATGTGCATGGCGTTTTGAGTCATTTCGAGTCCCGATGTAGCAACACCGCCGGCATTGACGGCTTTGCCCGGGCCATAAATCACTTTGTGTTCGATAAACAAGTCGATGGCTTCCGGGGTACAACCCATATTTGATATTTCTCCCACACACTTTACACCATTGTTTATCAGCATCCGGGCATCATCTGCATTTAATTCATTTTGCGTGGCACAAGGCAATGCGATATCAACTTTTACCTCCCAGGGTCTTTTATCTGAAAAAAAAGGTACTCCGTATTTTTCAGCATAGGGAGCAACCACATCATTGCAGGTAGCTCTCAGCTCAAGCATATATTCAATCTTTTCTCCCGAAATACCATTTTCGTCCAGCACATAACCATCCGGACCGGAAATGGTTATCACCTTAGCCCCCATTTCAGTCGCTTTTAATGCGGCCCCCCAGGCCACATTTCCAAAACCGGAAATGGCGATGGTTTTATCTTTCATACTTTCTCCTGCTGTTTCGAGCATCTGGCTGACAAAGTACAAACCACCAAAACCCGTTGCTTCGGGACGAATCAGGGAACCGCCGTACTCAAGTCCTTTTCCGGTAAATACACCTGTATTTTCACGCGCCAACTTGCGATACATACCATATAAATAACCGATTTCACGTGCTCCAACACCAATGTCTCCCGCGGGAATGTCGGTTTCCGGTCCAATATGCCGCCAAAGTTCCAACATATAGGCCTGACAAAAACGCATCACTTCAGCAGGTGATTTACCTCTCGGGTTGAAATCAGAACCACCCTTTCCTCCTCCCATCGGCAGGGTTGTCAGCGCATTTTTAAAAGTTTGTTCAAATCCCAGGAATTTCAGAATGGAAAGTGTAACTGAAGAGTGAAAACGCAATCCGCCTTTATACGGACCAATCGCATTGTTATACTGTATCCGGTAACCCAGATTTACCTGTACCTCTCCCCGATCGTCAACCCAAGGCACCTTGAAAGTAAAAATCCGATCAGGTTCCACCATCCTTTCAGCTATTTTGGCCTTTTCAAACTCCGAATGTTCGTTATAGACTTCTTCAATACTGATCAATACTTCTCTTACAGCTTGTAAATACTCCTTTTCTCCCGGATGCTTCGCTTCGAGCGACGACATGATTTTTTCTATATCCATATACAATTAGTTTTAAATTGCTATTGTGATTTGATTTTAGATTATTAGCTTTGTGCTTCAATAATACCACCAAAGTTAGTTGTTTTTTCAAATAATCAAATCGTTTTTGAAATTTATTTTTTCTGCATAAAAATTTAAATTACAGTCATGTACAGAAACATCAAACAATTATATTTTAAAGATACCTCTTTTGCTGATTTGATGAAACATCGTATTTACAACATCCTGCTTTATGCCAGTAAATACGATTCTTTTATGCTGGAAGAAGATGGTCGGATCGACGAACAGATTTTCAACGAATATACAGCGTTAAACCTGCGTTATCCGCCACGTTTCACCCTGGTTTCAAACGAAAAAGAAGCCAACAGAATATTAAAAGAACGAGATTTCGATGTGATTATCTCGATGCCAAGTGGCGACAGCATCAATCCGTTTGAATGGGCAAAGGGTGTTAAAATGCACTACCCAAACATTCCTATTGTGGTACTTACACCTTTCTCTAAATCTGTTTCCAAAAGAATATCCAACGAAGATTTAAGTGCGATTGATTATGTTTTCAGTTGGCTGGGCAACCCCGATATTTTGCTGGCTATTACTAAAATGCTGGAGGATAAAATGAATGTAGAGGAAGATGTCGCTTCCGTGGGTGTTCAGGTAATTTTGTTTATTGAGGATTCCATTCACTTCTATTCTTCTATCCTGCCTCATCTGTATAAATTTGTGTTCAAACAATCGCTTTCATTTATGACCGAAGCGTTGAACGAACACGAACAAATGCTAAGGATGCGGGGCAGACCGAAAATTCTGTTTGCACGTACTTACGAAGAAGCCATTTCCATATACAATAAATATAAGGATAACATGCTCGGGGTTATCGCTGATGTTAGTTTCCTGAAAGATGGTATCAAAGTAAAAAATGCCGGAATTACCCTATGTGAAGAAATCAGAAAACAGGATAAATTCATTCCGCTTATTATCCAGTCATCAGACGACAGGAATAAAGAAGAAGCTGAAAAGGTAAAAGCTGCCTTTATCAGTAAGCACTCCCCAACCTTGCTCACTGAACTTCGCGACCGGATTAATCTCAATTTCGGATTTTCGGATTTTATTTTTAAAAATCCTAATACAGGTGAAGTTGAAGCCAGGGTGAGAAACCTGCGGGATTTACAGGATATATTCTTTAATCTGAGTGATGAATGTTTGATGTATCATGTTACCCGCAACAATGTTTCCCGCTGGCTGTATTCCAGAGCCATGTTTCCATTGGCTGAATTTTTTAAAAACACCAATATTTATGATCCCGGTATCGAAGATTTAAACAAACTTCGTCAGGTGCTTTTCGGAGGCATCGTGAAATATCGTAAAATCAAAAATCGGGGTGTGGTTGCCGTTTTTCAGCGGGAAAGATTCGATCAATATTCAAACTTTGCCCGTATTGGCGACGGATCAATGGGTGGTAAAGGACGCGGATTGGCTTTCAT
The DNA here is from genome assembly GCA_028705705.1 of Paludibacter sp. GTDB lineage: Bacteria > Bacteroidota > Bacteroidia > Bacteroidales > Paludibacteraceae > Paludibacter. Next base: position 3,866 of record JAQWCZ010000105.1, on the reverse strand, counting down.
CGACTCCATGATCAAGCGAAATGAAAAATTACAGCAACACGACAATGTTCAGATTGTGATTCCCAAAACAGTGGTAATATGTACGGATATATTTACAGAGTTCATGGAAATGAACGATTTATATCCTATCGCTTTGTCGGATTTACCGGATGAAGAAATTCTGAAACATTTTTTACACGCACGCATACCTAAAAAACTGATTGCTGACCTCTATGCATTTCTGGGCGTTATCAATACTCCGGTTGCCGTTCGTTCCTCCAGTTTACTCGAAGATTCGCATTATCAACCTTTTGCAGGTATCTATTCAACCTATATGGTTCCATATAATAAAGTAAGCCGCACGCAAACCCTATCACTACTTACCGAGGCCATTAAAGCGGTATATGCTTCCGTGTATTTTCAGCAGAGCAAACTATACATGACGGCAACTAAAAATGTCATCGATGAAGAAAAAATGGCTATTGTACTCCAGGAAACCTGCGGAAATCAATACGACAACCGATTTTACCCTTCTTTCTCCGGGGTTGCCAAATCACTCAATTATTATCCAATTGGATCTGAAAGACCGGAAGATGGTATTGCCAATGTTGCACTTGGATTGGGAAAATACATTGTTGACGGAGGTATGACTTTGCGCTTTTCTCCTGCATATCCGCATAACATTTTGCAAACCAGCAGTCTGGAATATGCTTTAAGAGAAACACAAACCTATTTCAACGCGCTTGATCTGAATAATATTCATTTTACTCCCCAGGTGGATGATGGATTTAACCTACTAAAAATCAATGTTCAGGAGGCGATGAAAGATGGTACGCTGAAGTACATTGCTTCGACTTATGATGTACAGGAGCAAATGATATATGACGGAATTTATGAAGGAGGAAGGAAAATCATTACCTTTGCGAACATCCTGCAACACAACGTTTTCCCATTAGCAGATATTCTAAAAGATGTACTTAGAATATCCCACAATGAAATGGGCCGTCCCATCGAAATTGAATTCGCAGTAAACCTGGATTATTCTGAGAACAAACAACATACATTCTACTTTCTCCAAATCAGACCAATAGTTGATTCCAACGAAAACATCAACGAAGACATTGGCAAAATTCAGGTTGTAGACACCATCATCAGCAGCAACAGTGTACTGGGGCATGGCATTACCAATGATGTATATGATATCGTCTATGTAAAGCCCGAAGCTTTTAACGCCTCTAAGAATCAACTCATCATGTTTGACATCGAAAAACTGAATAAGAAAATGATCGCCGAAAACAGGCATTATGTGTTGGTTGGTCCGGGTCGCTGGGGATCCAGTGATCCCTGGTTAGGCATTCCGGTCAAATGGCCACACATCAGCAACGCCATGCTAATTGTTGAATCCGGACTATCCAACTATAGAATTGAACCAAGTCAGGGTACCCATTTCTTCCAAAATCTGACCTCTTTCGGAGTCTCCTATTTCACCATCAATCCGTTTAATAAAGAAGGCTCCTTTGATATTGATTTTCTAAATAGTCAGGAAGCCATTTATGAAAGTGAATATGTGAGGCAGGTTCGTTTCAATAATCCTATCGTCATCAAGTCGGATGGAAGAAAAAATATCGGGGTAGTTATGAAACCGGATAACACGTTAAACTTGGTTGAATAAATATTGTATATTCAAACAAGTTTATTATTTTTGCACCTGCTTTTTAAAAAGCGAAAAATAAACATCAAAATAATGACAAAAGGTAAAAAAAGAACGGGTCATCCCAAAGGCCTGTATTTATTGTTTTTGACTGAGATGTGGGAACGTTTCAGTTATTATGGGATGCGGGGTATCCTGATTCTTTATCTGACAAAAACATATTTGGAAGGGGGTCTCAACATAAACGCACAAAGCGCAAGTTTAATTTACGGCTTCTTTACCGGTTTCGTTTATTTCACACCGTTGATTGGTGGTTGGATTGCTGACAAATGGATTGGTCAGCGACATGCCATCACCATTGGCGGGATTACCATGATGCTTGGGCAATTGACCTTATTTGCTTTTAACACCCATGCAGGACTCTTTGCCGGTCTTGGATTGCTAATTATTGGTAACGGATTCTTCAAACCTAATATTTCAACCATGGTAGGTGGATTATATGAAGAAGGTGATGTAAGAAGGGATTCAGCATTTTCCATTTTCTACATGGGTATCAATCTGGGTGCTTTCATGGCTCCATTGGTGGTAGGTTTCTTGACCGATAATTTATTCGCCGGTACGGTTACCAATGAAGCAGGTGAAGTAATCATGAGCTATGGTTATCGTTACGGCTTCCTTGCCGCTGCAGTCGGCATGTGTCTCGGACAGATATTTTTCAATACGCTGGCACAAAAATACCTGGGTAACATCGGGAAGAGACCGGGTTCACTTCAGGCATCGGCGATCAACCTGGAAGCGCCTGTTGATCCAAATAAACCACTTACAAAAGAAGAAAAACAGCGTATTACTGTTATTTTTGTACTCTTCGTTTTTGCCATTTTCTTCTGGGCAGGATTTGAACAGGCAGGTTCTTCTTTGAGTCTTTATACCGATAAATATGTTGACCGTGTTGTGTTTGGTTATGAAATCCCGACAGCCTGGTTCCAATCTGTAAACCCCTTGTTTATTGTATTATTGGCTCCTTTGTTTGGTATGTTCTGGGTTTCTAAAACCGGTAAAAAGCTGACGACTCCCATCAAAATGGGTCTTGGTATGGTTATCCTCGGTGTTGGATTCTTCTTTATGTTGGGGGCTGTTGCCGAAAGAGGTGGAGACGTTGAAGACGTAAGCATCAAAGCCAGCCTGATCTGGTTAGTACTAACCTACCTGGTTCATACGCTGGGAGAATTATGCTTATCACCCGTAGGTTTATCGGTTGTTACAAAACTGTCACCTCCTAAATTAGCTTCTGTATTGATGGGTGTCTGGTTGCTTTCATCATTTGTGGCAAACATCGTGGGAGGATTCCTGGCATCTTCAGTTGAATCAATGGGTGCAGGTAAAATATTCCTCTACGTGGCGCTGTTTGTCATTGTTTGTGGTATCATCCTGATCTCCCTCAACAAAAAACTCTTACGCATGATGCACGGAGTGAGATAAAGCAACTAATAATTTTTCAATTGAGTCATACTCATTATCCCCTATCATCCAGCAATTGTTTTCAATGACAATTGCTGGATTTGCTTTTTCTACCGCAGCATAACCGGCTCTTGCCAGAGCACGTAAAGTCCAATACATCCTTGTTTTTTCTCCCTGTACCGACACCTGCTTATCTAATTTATAATTCATGGAGAAGTTCCCGTTGGTGGGATTAAAAACAAAGTTATCACTTCTGAAAGCTTCGTTAAAACGACCATTCAGTACCAAATCTTCGGGAACTCCCACTTCAACGCCTTTGTTGGCTGTCATCAGCCAAACCCTGTCGGCAGCTTGCAAGGCCATATCCAGCTCGTGAGTCGAAATGATGACTGTTTTGCTCGTTTCATGAGCCAGCTTATGCAGTAGTAACATGATTTCAACGCGGTTAGGCAAATCGAGGTGAGCAGTTGGTTCGTCCAGAATAATGATGGGCGTATCCTGCACAAAAGCCTTGGCAATCATCACGCGTTGCTTTTCACCATCCGACAATTCTGAAATCAGTTTATCAGCCATATTTTCAAGATGCACCATGGAAATGGCCTTATGCACCTGTAATCCCGTTTCTTCATTGATACTTCCCCACCAGTTTGTGTGTGGATGTCGACCCATGGCAACAATGGACTTTACCGTTGCATTTTCAATTTCAATTCTGTCGGTTAATACCAACGATATGAGCAAAGCCCTTTCTTTAGTTGAAATTTCCTGAATATCTACACCA
>JAQWCZ010000104.1 GCA_028705705.1 Paludibacter sp. | reverse complement strand
GGCAATTTTTATAATATATTCCCCGTAATGATTCTTTTTCAGGGGTTCAGCCAGCTTCAATAACTGTTCTTTGCTGATATAGCCGTTCCGGAAAGCGATTTCTTCGATGCAGGCCACTTTCAGTCCCTGACGGTTTTCGATGGTGGCGATGAAGTTGGAAGCTTCGAGCAAACTGTCATGAGTTCCTGTATCCAACCAGGCCATCCCGCGACCCATGATTTTCATGCTTAATCTTTCTTCCTCTAAATAGAGTCTGTTTAAATCGGTAATTTCCAATTCTCCTCTTTTCGATGGTTTCAGCGATTTGGCTTTTTTAACCACATCGTTGCTGTAGAAATACAAACCGGTAACGGCATAATTTGATTTGGGTACGGTTGGTTTTTCTTCCAGACTGAGCACCTTTCCATCCGCATTAAACTCAGCAACTCCATAACGTTCGGGATCATTCACATAATATCCGAAAACGATAGCGCCATCCTGTAATTTGGATGCTTCTTTCAGTGTTCTCGAAAAATCAAATCCATAGAAAATATTATCGCCCAGGATCATACAAACCGAATCATCACCGATGAATTGCTCACCAATAATAAATGCCTGTGCCAATCCGTCCGGAGAAGGTTGTATGGCATATTCAAGTCTGATACCCAAATCGTCTCCGTTTCCGAGCAAATTTTCATATAGATGAATATCCTGTGGGGTTGAAATAATCAGAATTTCTTTGAGTCCGGCCAGCATCAGCACCGATAAAGGATAGTAAATCATGGGTTTATCGTAAACCGGGATGATTTGTTTCGAGATGCTCTTAGTAACCGGATACAAACGGGTGCCAGAACCTCCGGCGAGGATGATACCTTTCATGCTACAGTCATTTTAAAGTTATAACAAATATAATCGCACAAAGATAATATTTTTATTGTAAGTCGAGCTCACCATTTTTCCAGGCATGATAGTTTTTTGCCAGCAATACCATGAATTTCGATATTTCTTCTCTTGTTTTTTCCGTTTCAGGCATGATTTCTTTTTTTTGTACACGCAACATCAGGATAACATATTGGAAATTAAAGCATAGCTCAATTTCGCCCAAGCCGTATTCAGATCTTCTTCTAAATTGATTGATAAAAGGCAGCACATGGATATACCTGGCGTGGTAGGCCGGCACTTGTCCTGAGTTCAATAGCAAAGCATGCAATTCGTCCAGTTCAGCAATCACATTCTTGTTTATTTGCAGATGCCCTTTTTCCATCACTTGCTCTAGACGCATCATTTCGATCAGACTTTCGTACCATTCCACAACATCCTTGCGTTCGGTATTATCCTTAAACTGAGAACGAGAAATGATTGTATTGTTTATTTGATCGATATCAAACTGCAACGCACGAATCAAATCTTCTACCTGCCACATGTACAGGAGATATTCAATTATATTTGTTTTTTTAAGTTGAGAAGCGATTAACATGATTACTTAGTGGTTAGTTGGTTAGTGGACAAGTGAAAATAATTAACCACTATCAACTAACCACTATATTTATCTTCTTCATCAAATTCAAAGTAAAACGTCGGTTCAAACAAATCATCCAGTTCGCGGCGCTCTTTTTTGGTGGGACGGCCGGTACCTCTTTCGCGGTTGTTTTTAGCGGCGATTTTACCGAGTTCGTATAATTCAAGCTGATCGGGTGTAGTTACGTTTTTCATGTAATCCGGCACCAATTTGGCTCCCATGCGATTTTCAGCCAACGCAAGCACTTCGAACGAGAAAAGCACCGGGTTGCGTTTAACCCCAATCACTTCACCGACTTTGATGTTTCTGGAAGGCTTTACCTCTACCCCACCAACCAGTATCTTTCCCTTTTTACATGCCTCAGCAGCAAGGGATCGGGTTTTATAGAGGCGAACTGCCCAAAGCCATTTGTCTATACGTACTTCTGTTTTCATTTTCAGCAAACTTAATCAACAAATCTTTACATTCATTCATTTATTATTATATTGTGTCATCGTAAGTTGCATCCCTGCGAGGCAAAAACTTTTAATCATCTCAATCGCTTTCTCCACCCTTTCCGGCAACAATTTTTGTTCTTCTTCATCCCACTTCCCCAACACATATTCAATCTGATAACCTTTCGGGAAATCGTTTCCAATCCCAAAGCGTAACCGGGCATAAGCGTTGTGACCCAGGATCTCCTGAATATTTTTCAGTCCGTTATGTCCCGCATCCGAGCCTTGTGGCTTTAAACGAAGCATGCCAAAAGGTAATGCAACATCATCCACAAGTACCAACACATTTTCGATTTCAATTTTTTCTTTTTGCATCCAGTAACGCAATGCATGACCGCTCAGGTTCATAAAGGTAGAAGGTTTCAGGAGGATAAGCGTGCGACCTTTCAATTTCACCTGCGTGACAAAGCCATAGCGTTTATCCTCAAAAAAAACATTGGACGCTTTTGCAAGAGCGTCCAATATTGTGAATCCTATGTTGTGGCGGGTATCCTGGTATTCGGGACCAATATTTCCCAGTCCAACGATCAAGTATTTCATCTCAAGTGCATTTTTATTCTGCGGCAGTAGCGGCAGCACCACGGGCAGCTCTTGTCAGTTTAACCTGAGCAACAACAGCATTCTTGGCATTCAAGATTTCCAATTTATCAAGTTTAATACCACCAACCTGAATTGTTTTACCTAAGCCTAAATTAGTTACATCAATCTCAATGGCTTCAGGAAAATCATTGTAAATACCTTTAACTTTTAATTTACGCATTTGTAAAGTCAGTTTACCACCGGCTTTTACCCCTTCGGCAAGACCGCTTAATTTCACCGGAATTTCAATTACAATCGGTTTTTTATCATTAACTTCAAGGAAGTCAATGTGTATCACTTTATCCGTAACCGGATGAAATTGAATATCTTTCATGATGGCTTTGCTCTTTTTCGCATCAACATCCAGATCCACAATAAATACTTCCGGTGTATAAATCAATTTTCTTAAATCACTTGAAGTGGCAGTAAAATGTACATTTTTACCTTTTCCATACAATACACAGGGCACACTATCCTCTGCACGTGTGGCTTTTGATGCCTTTTTCCCCAGTTCTTCACGAACCTTTCCTTTTAATTCAAAAGTTTTCATTTTAATAATTTAATGTGTTACTCAAAATTTAAGCGTTGATTTTTAAGTGATTAGTCGCTTAATTTCCCATCACACTTTCTGCATTAGAAAAGCGGGGCAAAGATAATATTATTTTATCGAAAATGCAAATACATCACATTGAAGATGTTTTGGTCATTTTCAATCAATATCACCAATTACAAATCTAACATTCAGGCATAAAATAATTACTTCAGGATTCTGTATGACACACCCAGTTTAATTACCGGATAAATACCGCTCCAGCTAATACCCTTCAATGTTTCATTCAAATTAGTGATGGATTGTTGGTTGGCGGGGTCGCCATTGGCTTCGAACAATTTGGTTCCGCTTAAATCCACCACGTATGAACCGGTGTGATAGGCTCCGAGTTCAAAACTCATGGCTAAACGTTTATCTCTTGAAATATTCCGACCAAAACCTATACCAGCATAAGGAGCAATTTTATTCAAGGGGCCTACGGCAATATTCATTTCACCCATATCATCCGGGCTGTATTCTATTTCGCCAATAGTAATAGGGTCGGCCGACATAATTTTAGCTGATAATTGAAAGTCAGTTACCATTACACCTGCTGATATATACAAGGATTTTAACAGATACCAGTCAAAAATCGCGTATAATCCTCCAGCTTTGAACGCCGGACTAACATCGAAGTTAAAGTCACCCTGGTTATACACAAACGCGTTGGAAAATGACAAATCGAGTGCTTCATAACCCAAACGTAAAGCAAATTTATCGTTCAATGAAGCAGTCAGGTTACCTCCTAAACCGTTGGTGGATGCGCTGATACCCACTGCCAAACCAAATGATGATGACTTATTTGACGATGCATTATTATCAGAATTATCTGATTGATTTTGTATTTGTGCACTTATATTGAGAATGTAAATGAACACAAAGAATATTATAGTTAATTTTCTCATATTGTCGCTGTATTGTTAAAATTGTTTGAATAAATTGTCAGGAATGACTACCCTGTATTTAATAGTTATTTCATTATTGTCAGTTTTTGGTACAAAGATTACTTCCGACTTATTATTTGAGTTAGCATTCATTTGTGGTGTAAATGTCACTTTATATGTTGTTGGCGTATCATCCTCAACCTTTAGAAGACCTGAAGCTCCAGAGCTGCCGTATGGCACCTGTAAAAAATAATCAATACCTTTATTAACATAAAAAGATGCTTTCCCATTGACAACACGAATAGATGAATTTATTACAGAACTATAATAATATATATTCGTAGAAGGCTTTATCACTAAATTCTTAGATTCTGATGCAAGTTCAATATCAAGATTCAGCGACACCCATTCTGTATTAGAAGGGTCTTTTTTAATATTAACGGTATATATTTTATTTTCGTAGGGATTATCTAATGAAAAAGTATCAGGAAAAAATTTGAATGGACCTTTGGCTGAGAATACGACATCTACAAGGGTAGATGGTAGTTGTATAAAACTAACTTGTTGAAATACGTTGGGATCACTTCCAAGCTGTCCCCACCCCTTAGGAATCTTTCTTTTATTATGAAAAACCTGCACTGAAAAATTCACAGATTCAGTAATATCCGGATCAGAGGTAATCGTAAATTTCGGGCCGGTATGTCCACATGTTGGAATAAGATATCCCCAGGATTGCGACCAGTGAAAACCATACGAACCTGGGTTAAATTCACTCGTAATAGCAAGTTTACCATTTATCTTTTTAACTACTTCTTGTTTTTCTTTTAATATAGAAGTTTCGCCGTATGCGAAAATAACACGTGATATAATATCATTTTCTTTAATTATTGCATTTGTCTCCGGATTGATGAAATTCTGTGGTAAAAATAAAGTTATGCCCAAATTTCCGGTTAATACTTTTTGAACAGTCCATAATACATCATAGGTAAGGGGAGGAGCCGATACTGTTGGAACTGTTGCCATAATTGTAAATCGCGTCGAGCCATATTCCAAAAAGTAACCAGTATAAGCATATCTAAAACTATATGGTTTAAATGCTCCATCAGTCGGAAAATTTACTTTTTCAACTTTTACTTTCAAAGAAGTATATTTATTTATAATTCCTTCACTACCGGTAGGAGATTGCCCCCAGAATTTGGCACCTTTTGGGATGGTCAACACCGGCACTATATTTTCAGATGCTGATTCACCTTTCACTTTTTTCATCCCGGTTGGTCCGGTTGCACTAAAATCAACTACAACATCTTCAGACAGACTTCCATCCTCGTTAACTGTCACACTTATTTCTTTTTCAGCAATAAAAAAACCATCAGGAGGATTGTTTAAATTTATCATTGGAATTGTAACCGTTTGATTGCCTTCCTGAGAAATAAAAACAGTGTTGGTAGCACTAACATATCCGTCCAGAGTTGAAGTAATCTGAAACTCAATCGGATTTGTTGACATACTTATTGGATCTGCTTTATGAGGATCAATTATCAAATCGAGCATGCCCCAAATGGAAGTATATGTAGCTTGTCTACTCCCCAAATTATTATACACAAACGCAGCATCTCTACCTTCAATACTTACAAGTACGTTTTTATCCGAAATCGGTTCGTTTGTTTTGGCATCTATAAACTCAAGATGCACACTGGTATTAAACTGAGGTGTGCCAACCATGACTTGCAGACTATCCAGGGAGTTGGTAATCTTGGCTAAATCGTCGTTTAAAGTACACCTTGTAAAGAACATTACTGTACTCATTACAGTAAAATAAAACAAGAACAACTTAAAGGTTTTCATACTAATTCATTTTTAATTTTTAATTTAATCCGGAACTTATTTATATCTGGTTGATATCTAATAAAATAATTTATTTTAGTTGCAATCATCAAATACCAGACAATTGTAACTGATAGTTAAAATCTAATAACAAAACACAGTAAATAAAGTTCAAACCATTACAATTTGAAAGCCCACTGCACACATTTGCTCATAACGTGTCAAAAATACGGTGTGAATTATTGTAAAACAATAGCCCTTTGTAGTCATTTTTAAAGCAATGCAATGCCGGTTATAAACAAAAAGATTAATAAATGGTAGAATTACAACAAAACTGTTTAAATCTGAAAAAATAAATAGCAAGTTGTAAAACATTATTAATGTATGCGTGTTTAATAAAATAAATCTTCACAATACTCACTTATGGAAGATAATTGTAAAATACTACATTCGGTTTGGGATAAATCGCCAGACAGAATTTCGTCGGAGAAAACAGAACATGAAATAACTGAATACAACAGACTTATTACTTCATTATTCTGTCCGGGACCACACTATTATTATATAGTTGATTTTTTCGACCGGCAGATTAAGCAGATAAGTGGAAACATTGAGTCTATTATGGGTATAAGTCCGCAATCAGTTACTTTTGATGATATAATAAACTCAATGCATCCAGATGATATGGAATTTGTGGCAAAAGCAGAAGATGCTGCTTACGCTTACATTTACAATGTATTGGGAAAAGAAAATATTTTAAAATACAAAGTCAGTTACTGTTTTCGATCGAAAACAATCAATGGTGAATATCAGCTTTTTAATCATCAGGCTATCGTGTTAACAGTAGATAATAATTATGGTTTCGGAAGATCATTGAATATTCACACCAATATCAATCACATAACTTCAAAAAATAATTATAAAATTCATTTAGTGGGAATTTCTGACGAATCCGATATCATTGAGATTGATATTAATGCAAGTAAAGTCCAGAAAGAAAATAACTTCAAGAACAAACCTGTATCATTGTTCAGCAAGCGTGAATCTGAGATTATTAATCTCATTACGTTTGGATTTACCAACGAAAAAATTGCCGAACGATTATTTATTTCTCCTCACACCGTAAAAAATCACAGAAAAAACATGCTGAAAAAAGCAGCAGTCAGAAACAGTACCGAGTTAATTGCAAAATG
>JAQWCZ010000001.1 GCA_028705705.1 Paludibacter sp. | reverse complement strand
TTCTTTTCACTTAATTCGCTTCTTTTGAAAATCAAACCATTGTTTTGCTGAACCACCTCCATCAGCATGGGTTCATTCAATCCCAGACTTGTAGGAGCAACGATGGTTCCCTCATTTAAATTGGTACGGATATATTTTTCCAGATATGTCAGGTAAGTTTCTTTCAATTTAATTTGGTTCAGCTCGTTATCATACGAACTTGCTTTATTCAATAATTCCACCGACAAGCTTCCCACATCAATCAATTGGTTTCTTTTCCTGAAAGAAGTCAGATCATCCTCAGAAGTTGCGAGTGATTCCGACACATGTTTCAATTGTTCATCAATGAAATTAATGGTTTTGGTTGCAGCGTCATTTTTTCTTTCCAGGTTCGACATGAGATAGATTTCACAGAGCTTGTTGAGGAAGTCCACATCCCGCTTTGGAGTTTGACTCGACATGGATAATTTCAGTACTGATGATCCATCCATCACAAAACTCAAGTCAAGTTTTGCAGAAAATTCATCAATCAGGGATTCTTTTTTCCTGAATCTGAAATATAATTCTTCTTCAGCCTGATTTTCATTCATATCATAAACCGTAATAAACATCAAATAATGCTGAGCTAACTGCCCAACTTTTCCGGTTATCCTGAAACTATTCGACAATAAATCTTCTTCCTCCGTGATATTATAAGTACCATCCGGTTTAATTTTAATCTTGAACAAGATGCCATAAGCTTCCGGTGAAATATATTCCGGTTCAATGTATATTGGCGACCAATCATATAAGTTTCTGGTTCTGAATCTGCCTTTAGAGATGTATTCTGTTTGAAGATGCGGTAAACTGTCCACCACACGTGCCATCAGGTCATACGAACCAATCATGATAACCTGGTTATTTACATTCCGGTAACTTTCCTGGACACCAAAACCCTGCATCAATACCTGGGCACTATTCATCATGGATCGGCTCTCGTCAATGATGACGGTTGCGGTAGATTTATATACAGGAAGCCATTTCCTGTTTTGCATGTAAGCCAGGGTAAATGTAACAGCCAGTCCGACCAGGAAAAGGTACCAGTGACTCAGGAAAAGCATGACCCATTCCATGATGTCAAATGATGATGATTCTTCCTGGAAAACTTGTTTATCTATATTTTTCTTTGCTTCTTCCATATTCCCTGCATTGTTTATGCTATGGTGAAAGTTTATTTTTTTACAATGTAATGCTACTCAAAATAGAAAAAAACCGTGAATAATAAACTTAACGATGATGTTATTAATGCTATAAATGAACTATAATTATTTACTTTAAAGAAACTACTCGGATTTCGCTGTACATAAATGATATCGTTCGGAAAAATGTAATAATATTTTGAATTGATGATACTGGCGGGTCGAATATCAAACTCAAGTACTTCCGTACCGTTTTCTGTTTCCCGGATGATACGAACTTCCTTATAATCACCAGTGTAATTAATTTCACCAGACATCGATAGCGCCTGAAATAATGTAAGTTTATCTTTGTAAATGGTGTACACACCAGTTCCTGCTTCCCCAATCACTGTAAAAGTTTTATTGGCCAGGGTAAGTTTAACGGCTGCATCAGGTATCAATTCTTTAAATCTTGTTTCTATGACTTTTGCAGCTTCATTCAATGTTAAACCTACAACAGGAATGTTTTTTACAAAGGGAAAATCAACCGTACCATCCGGATAAACGCGGTATGAAACAACATTTTGAGAACTTGAAATAGCTTGATTACCGGTTATTAATCTGGAAATTGTTTCATCAGAAGTAATCAGTCGGAACAACAACTCATCATTAATTTTTATCCGGTATTCTTCATAAGCTACTTCTTCATATTGAGGCAGAAATTTATTATACTCCTGTAGCAGTCCGATATGCCGGTAACTATAGCAGGAACTCAACAGCAGGATAATGAGTGGAAAAATGATGATGTGTTTTTTTTCTATCATAATTTGGGTCATGCTTATGTTGAGTTAATTTCCTCCTGAACCTGGGAATAACAGTCTGTATAAAAATGCACCAAACGACAAGGTTGAAAACGTAGTTGCAATCAATGTTGGTAAATTCAATATACTAAAAAACTGTTCATCCAACTTTTGAATATAAATAACATCATTTGGTTCGATGTAATAAAAATCAGAATTTATGATATCACGACTACGTAAATCAAACATTCTCACCACAGTTCCATTTGCTGTTTCTCTGATGATACGCACTTTACTTCTATCGGCATAGGTACCTGCATCACCTGCCATGGCCAATGCTTGAAAGATATTAATTTTCTCCCTTACAATGGGGTAATGTCCTGTTTTATTGGCTCCAATCACACTAAAATTACGGTTAAGCAAACGCAATTCAACTGTACTGAATGTGTATAGCGGTGCAATTGCCTTTTCTACTTCCATGGTTGCTTCCCGGACTGTTTTTCCGGCAATGAAAACTTCTCCAACCATGGGGAGCAATATACTGCCGTTTGGTTGTATGGTATAGGCATACAAATCGGTTTGCGGATTGTTATCTGCATTTGCGGACGTCAACTGAGTACCCGGACTGTTAAAGACAGCATTTGTTTCCTGATGGGTTGAAAAAACCCGTAAAAATAATTTATCTCCGGATTTCAGGTGGTAATCTTCATACACCAAACGGTCGTTATAAGTCGGAATAAGATTGTTCGGTTTCTGCATGTAGTTCACTTTCCGTGCAGTAATACATGAGCTTAACTGCATCAGTAAAAATGAAATAAACACAACACGAAGACAGGTTTTGTACATCAATTCAGGAAATAGTAGTAGAGTTTCGCAAAGATAAAAAAAAATACTTTACTTTTGCAAGAAAAACAAATTAAATACAATGCGAAATTTGATTTTATTGATATTGTTTGTTTTAGTTCCATCAGCTTATGCTCAGGACATTTTTTTAAACATGGATAATCCTGTTCAGAAGAAGCTAAAGAATGTAAAAATCAATTTATTTTTATCCGGTATCAATATCAGCCCGATCATTTCCTGGTTGAATGTAAATCACGATGATTTGCAAACGGATGGTGCAACAATTACCGCATGATCAAATACTTAAAACTGATAAGAATTCAAAACCTGCTGTTTATCATATTAATTCAATATATGATCCGTCAGCTTGTGCTTGTACCCTTGTTGGATACTTATGGTTTCGATCTTCACGGCGAACAACTGCATCTGTATTTACTGATTGCTGCTTCTGTATTGATCGCAGCAGGTGGTTATGTGTTGAATGATTATTTTGATGTCAAAATTGACACGATTAATAAACCCGGAGAGGTGCTGGTCGGCAAGAGTATTTCTAAACAAACTGCCATGGTGATGCATCAATTACTTACCTTGACCGGGGTTGTTATCGGACTGACATTAGCATGGAAACTTAAAAGCATCTCATTAGCTTTTATTTTTGTGGTGGTTCCCGGATTACTCTGGTTTTATTCAGCAAGTTACAAGCGTCAGTTAATGATTGGAAATTTAGTTGTGGCTTTTGTTTCTGCCCTATCGGTCATCATTGTTGCCATCAGCGAAATAGCCTTACTTGAAGTAAGATACAGCGATTTGATTTACAACACCCTGATACCCGCCAAATTGTATGCATGGAGTGGAGGATTCGCTTTGTTTTCATTTTTACTTACCTGGATAAGGGAAATCATCAAGGATATGGAAGATGAGTATGGCGACAGGGAACTGGAGTGTCGTACCATGCCTGTTGTTTGGGGTAAAACTGCCACTAAAATCATTGTGATATTGCTGATTCTGATTCTGTTGGTGATACTGTTTATTGTAAATTATACTTACATCGGTTTTGAGGGAAACCTTACCCTCAAATATATTATTTTCGGACTGACAATTCCACTTTGTATTGTAATCTACCTGCTCATCAAAGCAAAACAACCAGCCGATTATCACCAGGCTTCTGCTTTAACCAAGTTTATCATGTTTATTGGGTTACTCTATGCACCTGTTTTTTATTTCTTACTTGCAAAGGAAACAGGCATTCAGTTATTTAATTTATTTACCATACAATAACCATAACCATCATCATGTTGGACAACCTGAAGAAATACAAAATCATACTGGGCTCAGCTTCACCCAGGCGTCAAGAACTATTACGTGGTATCAACCTGCCTTTTGAAGTCATGCCGATAAATGTGGATGAAAGTTATCCTCCCTACCTGACAGGTGTTGAAATTCCCATGTATCTGGCTGAAAAGAAAGCTGATGCATATAAAAGCATGCTCAATGATGAGTTGATGGTCATAACTGCCGACACGATTGTTTTACTGGAAGGCAATGTATTGGGCAAACCGGTTGATAAAGCAGATGCCATTAAAATGCTGCAAAAACTTTCAGGGAAAACACATCAGGTAATCACCGGGGTATGCATCAGCACAAAGCTGCGTCGCCGGACTTTCCACACCATTTCAGAAGTTAAATTTGCACGGCTGAATGATGCTGAAATTGATTATTACCTGGAACTTTATGCTCCCTACGATAAAGCCGGCTCCTATGGCGTACAGGAATGGATTGGCTTTATCGCGGTAGAACAAATTAATGGTTCGTATTTTAATGTGATGGGATTGCCGATTCAACGATTGTACAACGAATTGAAACGGTGGGGGATTAATGGTTAGTTGACCACGAACTACTATCTACTTTCTACCGATGAAGAAACAATCCTGGCTTTCACCCCGTCCTTCGCCTCATTCATTTCCATCAGGATAGTATCTCCTTCATGCACTTCTCCGGATAGCACAATATCTGCGAGTTCGTCTTCGAGGTAACGTTGGATGGCTCTTTTCAAAGGACGAGCACCGAATTGCACATCATAGCCTCTTTCAGCGATAAAGTCTTTGGCTTCGGGGGATAATTCTATTTTGTATCCCAAATTCGTAACACGACTGAACAATCCTTTCAATTCCAGATCGATAATCTTCTTAATCGTTTCTTTATTAAGTTGATCAAACATCACGATCTCATCCACACGGTTCAAAAACTCGGGTGAGAAAGTGCGATTCAGTGCTTTTTGAATTACACCCCGGGAGTATTCAGTATCCAGTTCTAAATTTGAGTCGATGTTAAAACCAACTCCTTTTCCAAAATCTTTCAACTGACGCGTACCCACGTTGGAGGTCATAATGATAATGGTATTCTTAAAATTAATCCTACGACCTAAACTATCGGTCAATCGGCCTTCATCCATAATTTGCAACAGAATGTTAAATACATCCTGATGCGCTTTTTCAATTTCGTCAAACAAGACGATTGAATAGGGTTTGCGACGAACTCTTTCGGTGAGCTGACCGCCTTCTTCGTACCCCACATATCCCGGAGGCGCCCCAATCAGACGGGAAACCGAAAATTTCTCCATGTATTCACTCATATCCATGCGAATGAGTGCATCCTGACTGTCGAACATGAACTCGGAAAGCACCTTGGCCAAATGGGTTTTACCTACCCCGGTCGGACCGAGAAAGATAAATGAACCAATCGGTTTTGCGGGATCTTTCAACCCAATGCGGTTACGTTGAATGGCTTTCACAATTTTGTTAACCGCCTCATCCTGACCAATTACCTTTTTAATTAATTCATCTTTCATCTGTCGGAGTTTCAGCCCTTCTGCCTGAGCGATGCGCTGTACCGGCACACCCGACATCATGGCTACTACTTCGGCGACCTGCTCTTCATCAACCGTTTCAGGATGCAATTGAGATTCCTTCTCCCAGCGTCTGATGGCATCTTCCAGTTGATACTGACATTGTTTTTCTTGATCGCGGATAGGTCCGGCGAGTTCGTATTTTTGTTCGCTGAGGACTTTCATCTTCTCTTTTTTCAGTTCCTCGATTTTCTTTTCCAGTTCTTCAATTTCTGCCGGAACAGATACGGAACCGATGTGTACACGCGAGCCTGCTTCATCCAGGGCATCAATAGCCTTATCAGGGAAACAACGGTCGGTAATATACCGGTCGGTCAGTCGCACACAAGCCTTGATAGCTTCCGGTGTGTATCTCACATTGTGGTGATATTCATATCGATCCTGAATATTTTCCAAAATCTGTAAAGTTTCTTCTGAGGTAGTCGGGTCAACCATGATTTTCTGGAAACGGCGTTCCAATGCCCCATCTTTTTCAATGCTCTGGCGATATTCATCCAGGGTGGTAGCTCCTATACACTGAATTTCTCCTCTCGATAATGCCGGTTTCAGCATATTAGCAGCATCCAGCGAACCGGGAGCGCCACCGGCACCCACGATGGTATGAATTTCGTCGATAAACAAAATCACGTTAGGATTTTTCTGTAATTCATTCAGGATAGCCTTGATGCGTTCTTCAAACTGACCGCGATACTTGGTTCCTGCAACAATAGAAGCCATATCCAGCGCAACCACCCTTTTGTCAAACAGCACCCGCGAAACCCTTCGTTGGATAATCCGCAAGGCAAGTCCCTCCACGATAGCCGATTTCCCTACTCCGGGATCGCCAATAAGAACCGGATTGTTTTTTTTACGGCGACTTAAAATCTGAGCCAAACGTTCAATTTCACGTTCTCGTCCTACAATGGGGTCCAATCGGTTTTCGAGTGCAGCTTTGGTAATATCAGCGCCAAAAGTGTCGAGTGCAGGCGTATCAGAATGTTTTTGAGACCCGGCAGGCGGTGTTTTACGTTGTGAACGTGGATCATCATCCTCGTCATCCTCGTCATGAAAACCTGCGCCCATAAACGGTTCTTCAGGTTTTGGCGACTCTAAATAAGACTTAACCTGATCATAAGTCAGATTTTCTTCGTTAAGCACATCCACCGCTAAATTATTCTTTTCCTTCAGAATTGCTAATAAAAGGTGTTCTGTATCTGCCACATCGGCATCATACGTACGACTTTCCAATTCCATGATTTTTTTGATGCGTTCGGCGCTTTTCAATACCGGAATTTTCTCTCCACCCGGCTCTTTATCCGTACGAATCTGACTTTCGATCGTTTGTTTTATTTTGGGAAGGTTAATTCGCAAACTATGCATTATTTCTATGGCTTTCCCTTGTCCGTTACGGAGTAATCCCAGTAACAGATGTTCTGGTCCCACGTAGTTATTGCCTAACCTTTCAGCTTCCTGTGTGCTGTATTGAAACACGTTATGTAATTGTTCTGAATAATTCACTGTCATATAATCATCATATTGATTTTCCAAAACAAAAGTATGGAAATATTTTTATTTAGTTTGAATTTGGTTCAATGATATAACAAAATTAATACCCTTATGTTTTTTTTAATAATTGCTGCAATTATGTCAGGCGAAGATTTTTTAGTGGTTAACCACTATTTTCATTCTTCTTTCGATTTTTCACAGAAAATCTTGTAACTTTGCTTTCCGAAAACAAAACTTATCAGGAGGTTGAATTTTCTTTCAAAATATTAATTATAATTTTAGCGATATGGAAAATAATGCATTATTAAACGAAGTGTTGGCAAAAGCGCAAATCTGGCTTGATGGAAATTACGATGCAGAAACCAAAGAGGCTGTTCGCCGCATGATTAAAGTTGAAGATAAAACAGAGTTGATTGAATCATTTTACCGTGACCTTGAATTCGGGACAGGTGGTTTACGCGGCATCATGGGTGCGGGCACCAACCGCATGAACATTTACACAGTAGGAGCTGCCACACAGGGTTTGAGCAACTACCTGAAAGCTCAGTTTAGCAATTTGCCGCAAATCTCCGTGGTTATCGGTCATGACTGCCGCAACAACAGCCGGAAGTTTGCCGAAATTTCTGCTGATATTTTTTCTGCCAACGGCATCAAAGTATATCTTTTCGAAGATTTAAGACCAACGCCGGAAATTTCTTTTGCTATCCGTCATTTTGGATGTCAGAGTGGCATCATCCTGACAGCTTCTCACAACCCGAAAGAATACAACGGTTATAAAGCTTATTGGAATGACGGCGCCCAGATGATTGCTCCACATGATGAGAATGTCATCAGCGAAGTTATGAAAATCACGAATGTAAACGACATCAAATTCAATGGTAACCCTGATTTAATTGAAAGCATCGGAAAAGAAGTAGATAAATTGTTTATCGAAAAAATAAAAACCCTTACGCTTTCTCCTGATTCCATCAAAAGAAATAAAGACATGAAAATTGTCTTTACCCCGATACACGGAACGGCTGTTAAGCTTGTTCCATGGGCATTAAAAGAATACGGATTTACCAATATTATTCATGTACCCGAACAGGATGTGGTGAGTGGCGATTTCCCAACAGTTTATTCTCCGAATCCCGAAGAACCTGCCGCACTCGACATGGCCATTAAAAGAGCCATTGAAACAGATGCCGAACTGGTTATGGCTACCGACCCCGATTCTGACCGGATGGGCATTGCCATCAAAAATGATAAAAATCAATGGATTTTGGTAAATGGGAATCAGACTGCCCTCCTTTTTGTTTATTATCTCATCCGCAGATGGAAGGAACTTGGTAAATTGAAAGGAAATGAGTACGTTGTAAAAACCATTGTAACCACCGAAATCATCAAAGAAATAGCTGAAAGGAATGAGGTAACTTGTTTCGATTGCTATACCGGTTTTAAATGGATTGCAGGTGTTATCCGTGAAAATGAAGGTAAAATGGAATACATCGGAGGTGGAGAAGAAAGCTATGGATTCCTTCCAGAAACCTTTGTTCGTGACAAAGATGCCGTTTCTTCCTGTACCCTAATGGCTGAAATTGCTGCCTGGGCAAAAGACAATGGCAAAACTTTGTATGAGTTATTGCAGGACATCTACCTGGAATACGGTTACGGAAAAGAAAAAGGAATTTCTGTCGTAAGAAAAGGGAAATCAGGTGCTGAAGAAATTCAGCAAATCATGAGCAATTTCCGCAGCAATCCGCCGAAAGAACTGGCCGGTTCAGCAATAAAGGTTATCAAAGACTACAAAACGCTGAAGCAAACCAATGTTACTACCGGAGAGGTCATCGATCTGGATATGCCGGCTACATCCAACGTACTACAATACTTTACGGAAGATGGAACCAAAATTTCCGTTCGTCCTTCAGGAACCGAACCGAAAATCAAATTTTATATTGAGGTACGAGGCAATATGCAATCACGTGCCGATTATGATGCTGCCGATGCTGCAGCCAACCAAAAAATTGAAGCTGCGAGGGCATCACTGGGTGTATAGCTCTTAATTAGGATACTTGCCCGAAAGCGGGGTATTCCGGAAAATTTTAATCCCAATTCAGGATGACTTTCCCGCATATCCCGCTTTCCATTACCTCAAATCCCTGCTGAAAATCATCGATGTGAAAACGATGCGTGATGACAGGAGACAAATCAATTCCCGTGATCAGCATTTGCTCCATCTGATACCAGGTTTCCCACATTTCCCGTCCATAAATTCCTTTGATAGTGAGGGCTTTGAAAATGATGGTATCCCAGTTAACGGATGTAGAATCGGGTAAAATTCCGAGCAACGCTATTTTCGAACCATTGTACATATTCTCCAACATGCTTTCGAAAGCAACTGGCGAACCCGACATTTCAAGTCCGATGTCGAAACCATGCATCCTCAACTGTTTAATAGCGCCTTCAATCGTTTCTCCTTTTGACGGGTTGATGGTCAGCGTGGCCCCCATTTGTTTGGCAATATTCAGCCGGTAATCGCTCAGGTCGCTAACCACAATATTGCGCGCACCGGCAAAGCGACAAATTGCCGTAGCCATACAACCTATTAGTCCAGCACCCGTAATCAACACATCTTCAGCGATCAATGGGAATGACAAGGCTGCATGAGCAGCATTCCCAAAAGGATCCATGATGGATGCCATTTCGTCCGAAATACGGGAGTCTAATTTAACAACATTGGAAGCCGGTAAGGAAAGATACTCAGCAAAACAACCATCCCGGTTCACTCCTACGCCAATCGTATTTTCACACACATGCAATTTACCACGCCGGCAATTCCGGCAATGTCCGCAGGCTATATGCCCCTCGCCCGTAACCCGATCGCCAAGCTGGATATTCTTCACCCCGCGACCTTTCTCTACCACCTCACCCACGTATTCATGTCCGATAATCATGGGTGTTTTGATGGTGCGCTGCGACCAGGCATCCCACTTGTAAATATGCAAATCAGTACCACAAATGGCTGTTTTTTTAATTTTAATCAACACATCGTTGATTCCAACGTACGGCATCGGCATATCCTGCATCCAGATGCCTTTTTCAGGGTGGAGTTTGACAAGGGATTTCATGTTTATTATTTTTTAACCACAAAAGGCACAAAAGAAAACAAAGAGAACACAAAATAGTGAATAATGAATATTGAAAGTATTATTCTATAACAATCCCAATTCCTTTCCGGTTTTGCAAAAGGCATCAACGCACTGATCCAATTGCGTAGTGGTATGGGCAGCAGAAAGCTGAACGCGGATACGTGCCTGATCTTTTGGTACCACCGGATAATAAAATCCAACCACGTAAATTCCTTCTTCCAGCATTTTCGCGGCAAATTCCTGCGCCAGTTTGGCATCATATAACATCACGGCACAAATGGCCGATGCTGTCGGTTTGATATCAAAACCCGCCTTTTTCATTTTTGAGACAAAATAAGTCGTGTTTTGATGCAGTTTTTCCTGAAGCTCATTGGTGGTCTCCATCAGTTGAAACATCCTGATGCCGGCAGCCGCAACCATGGGTGGAATTGAATTAGAGAAAAGATAGGGACGGGAACGCTGACGCAGCAAATCAATCATTTCTTTTTTGCCGGTCGTAAAGCCACCAATAGCACCTCCGAAAGCTTTGCCCAAGGTTCCGGTTATGATTTCGATTTTCCCTTTCAGATTATACAATTCTGTAACGCCACGACCTGTTTCACCCACCACGCCTGCTGAATGGGATTCATCCACCATGACCATCGCATCATATTGTTTAGCCAGCTCGTAGATACGATCTAATGGCGCCACGTTTCCATCCATCGAGAACACACCATCGGTGACAATCAGGCGAAAGCGTTGCTGCTGAGCCAGTTTCAATTGTTGCTCGAGCTCTTCCATATTTGCATTTGCATAGCGATACCGTTGCGCCTTACACAAACGCACCCCATCGATAATCGAAGCATGATTCAAGGCATCGGAAATGATGGCGTCTTCTTCAGTCAGCAACGGTTCAAATACACCACCATTGGCATCAAAACAGGCAGCATAGAGAATTGCATCTTCTGTCCCGAAGAAATGCGATATTTCAGCTTCTAGTTGCTTGTGCAAATTCTGGGTTCCACAAATAAATCTTACTGACGACATACCATAACCGTGAGTCTCCAGCGCTGCTGCAGCGGCGGCTTTCAACTCCGGATGATTCGACAGACCCAGGTAATTATTGGCACAAAAATTCAATACTTCTTTACCATCAGAGATACGGATAACAGCACCTTGCGGAGACAAAATAATCTGCTCGTTCTTGTATAGACCAGCGGATTCTATTTCGGATAACACTTGTGTCAGGTGAGTTTTAAATCTTTCAAACATGATTTTCGTAATTTGATTTAACGACTCACAAATATAAATGAAATCGGGAGATAAATTTATGTTAGGGTTAATATTTTTTGTATGAATATTTATTTAATTGATGATTAAACACATTTAAATCTGAAAATCAGAATTGAACTTCTTTTTTCTGAAATTCGTCTGATAAATGAACCGATACACCAACGGATAGATTCTACAGGCCACGCAAAAACCAACAACAGCTTCCAGCAGTGCACAAATTCCGAAGATGATGGTAAAAATGATTGCGGTTATATTTAAATTGAATAATACCGCCAAACTGATCATAACTGAAAACAACAACCCAATACGGGCAGCAAATATCTTTGGACCGGCATTGATCAATTGTGAATTTACCTTCAATCTAGTCAGTATAAACTTTGAAACAATCGCCAGTGGACTGTATTGTGGTTTTTCAATGCTACGAACCAAAAAATCGGCAACTAAAAACAACACCGGAATGATGCTGGATGTAAGCAAAAAAACAACCAGCAGAATAACGGTAAAAAATCCGTTTAACCGAGCTACATGTTCATCAATTTTTTTGAATGATATCGGACAAAATGCATTGCTACTCATACCTTTGTAATTTAGTCCCTTACTCCCCCAAAAAAAAGAGGAAAAAGAGATTTGTTAATGTAATAATTATTTTAATGTGCGAATTATGATAATATACCAAGCATATCATCAGACAATCACAGCACAAAAATAAGGGTACCGGGACAAGCTCCCAATACCCTTTTTGGCGTAATTCAATACCATGAACAAGGTATTTTTACAAAAACGAATCCAATGTACCAGTTTCCAGGACTTTGTATTTTCCGTTAGTTGCTGTTACCGTACA
Organism: Paludibacter sp.; assembly: GCA_028705705.1. Classification (GTDB taxonomy): domain Bacteria; phylum Bacteroidota; class Bacteroidia; order Bacteroidales; family Paludibacteraceae; genus Paludibacter. Next base: position 16,881 of record JAQWCZ010000001.1, on the reverse strand, counting down.
ACATTCAATATAGGCATCATGTTCAAAAATGATAATCTGATGATGGGCAATGGCTTCGTCCAGCAGCACTTTCTTTTCTGTCATGGAAGTCACCGGAAAAGTATCGTAAGCTGATACCCAAGCGAGGGGAACATTGGCTGCTGCAGGAATTACGTCCCCGGCATATACAAATATCTTTTCTTTTTTATTGATGTAAGTCACCAGTTGACCCGGTGTATGTCCGTTAAATAACTTCAGGGTAACACCGGGGCAAACATCTGTGGTATCGGTAACCAATTTCAGACGACCAGCTTCCTGAACCGGCAACATGTTCTCCTGGAAATAAGAATCACCTTCCCGGACATTCGGATTCAGGAAATTCTCCCATTGGGTTTTCCCTACCCAATAATCAGCGTTAGGGAAAGTCAGCACCAGTTCTTTATTTTCATTATACCGCGTGCAATCGCCGCAATGGTCGAAATGCAAGTGGGTTAATATTACATCTGTAATATCATTACAACTCAGACCAAAACCCTGCAATGCCACCTCAAAATCAACAATTTCCTTTATGCCATAAAAACGAAGATAATCCTTTTGTTTATTCCCGGTACCGGTATCAATCAGTATTTTCTTCTCTCCTGTATCGATAAGCAAACAACGCATGGTCAGTTTACAGAAATTATCCTCATCGCATGGATAACGTTTTCTCCACACCCGCTTCGGTACCACCCCGAAACAAGCTCCTCCATCGGCGTTAAAATGTCCGGCTTCAATTTTATAGATGTTCATTGTTACTTAATTTTTTATTACTTTTGCTGACTCTTTTAAACCGGTACAAAATTAAATAAAAACCGTATTCTGACAAATCAATATGCAACGTGTACATTTCATAGCTATTGGTGGAGCAGCCATGCACAACCTAGCCATTGCTATCAGTAAAAAAGAAAATTATGTCGTAACCGGCTCCGATGATGAAATCTTCGAACCATCCTACAGCAGGTTAAAAGAACATGGTTTGCTCCCGGGAAAAACAGGTTGGTTTCCTGAAAAAATTCATAAAAACCTTTCGGCTGTGATTCTGGGCATGCATGCCCGCGAAGACAATCCCGAGCTGATGCGGGCAAAAGAACTGAAATTGAAAATCTATTCTTTTCCGGAATATTTGTATCAGCAAACCCGAAACAAAACCAGAATTGTAGTGGGTGGCAGTCATGGCAAGACTTCCACCACCGCGATGATATTGTATGTGCTTAAAAAGTTAAAAATTGAAGCTGATTATATGGTCGGAGCACAGATAGAAGGCTTTGAGAACATGGTGAAACTTTCCTACGAATCACGGATTGCCGTGTTTGAGGGAGATGAATACCTCACCTCTCCCATCGACCTCCGCCCGAAGTTCCATTTATATAAGCCCCATATTGCTGTCCTGACAGGCATCGCATGGGATCATATCAATGTATTTCCTACGTTTGAAAATTATGTGAATCAATTTCGCAAGTTTGTTGATTTAATGGAAATGCAGGGACGACTAATTTATTTTGACGGAGATGTTGAATTAAAGAAAATCACAGAAAATTTGAGAAGAGACATTGTACCTTTTCCATACAACACACCGGAACATGAAATAATTAAAGGAGTTACCTTCCTGAAAACGCGCAAAGGAAACATCCCTTTGAAAGTTTTCGGAGAACACAACCTGCAAAACCTGCATGCAGCCCGATTAGCCTGTAAACAAATTGGCGTAACAGAAGTGCAGTTCAATAATGCCATTTCAGATTTTCCGGGAGCTTCAAACCGGATGCAGAAAATTTGTGAAACCAACAATGCGATTGCTTTCAAAGATTTCGCTCACTCTCCATCAAAATTAAAAGCAACAGTACATGCCGTCAGACTTCAATATCCGGATAAAAAGCTCGTTGCCTGCATGGAATTGCATACTTTCAGCAGCCTGACTGATGCTTTTTTGCCTCAATATGCAGGTTGTATGGAAGAAGCAGATGTTGCTTTTGTGTATTTCAACCCTGAAGTTATCAAACACAAAGGATTGCAACCCATTGATCCGGAAAAAGTAAAGACCGCTTTCGGTGGTAAAAATCTGAGTGTTTACATAGATTCTTTGGCATTACAGGCAACCCTGAGAAATATGCAATACGACAATGCTGCACTTTTGCTGATGACATCGGGAAATTTCTCAGGTGTTAATTTGGTGGAGTTTGCGAAAGAATTATTAAAACCTTAAACCTGTCAGGATTTATAATCCTGACAGGTTTAATTGTATTTTTAAAAATGGATAAAAAACAAAAACTGCTTGATCAGCGTTACATGCGTATGGCTCGTATTTGGGCGGAGAATTCCTATTGTGAACGAAGAAAAGTAGGGGCACTACTGGTAAAGAACAAAATGATTATCTCTGACGGATACAACGGAACACCCTCGGGATTTGAGAACAAATGCGAGGACGAGAACAATGTATCCAAAGCTTATGTATTGCATGCAGAAGCCAATGCTATCAGTAAAATTGCCCGCTCGCACAACAGTAGCGACGGTGCAACCTTGTATGTGACCGCATCACCCTGCATCGAATGCGCCAAATTAATTATTCAGGCAGGCATCAAACGGGTTGTTTATGGTGAAGAATACCGCATCATGGATGGTGTCGAATTACTTCAAAAGGCAGGAATTGAGGTGGAACTACTAAAACCGGATCAGGAATAAGCAAATAATTGTAGAAAAAAAGAAAAAATGGGAAAAAAGAATCTATCGTTGGTTGTCATCGTGCTTGTTGCACTTATCTGTGGTATCTTGCTTGGAAATATGATTGCTTCACGTCAAAATCAAAACCTGGATGTTTCCTTTGGCAATTTATTTAAAAACTTTGCTAAACCAGGCAACAAGATTTCAGAGATACTACAATTAATTGACAACTATTATGTTGACTCTGTTGACATTAACAACCTGACAGAAGATATGGCAGTTGATCTGATTGCCAAATTAGATCCACATTCGGTTTATATTCCGGCAAAAGATCTGGAAATTGTAAACGACGAACTAGAAGGCAGTTTTTCCGGAATTGGGGTTCAATTTAATATTCAAAACGACACCATCATGATTATTTCAGTCATCAGTGGCGGTCCGTCTGAAAAAGTAGGATTATTAGCAGGTGATAGAATTGTGATGGTTGACGATTCAGTTTTCACCGGCAAACAAATCACCAATGAAAAAGTATTGCGGAAACTCCGTGGACCGGTCAACACGAAAGTAAAACTCGGTATCAAGCGTCATGGCACCAAAGAAATACTTAAATATTCCATTACCAGAGGAGAGATTCCGGTAAGTTCGGTTGACATCAGCTACATGGTGGCACCACAAACCGGTTTAATCAAGGTCAACAAGTTCGGGGAATCCACCTATTCAGAATTTTTGGTTGCCATTGCTAAGTTAAAAAAAGGAGGCGCAACCAAATTCATCATCGATTTGCGTGAAAACAGCGGTGGCTACCTGGAAAGGGCTATAGCCATGATCAACGAGTTTCTTCCTGCTGGACAATTAATTGTTTACACCGAAGGAAAATCCTATCCCCGTTTTGATGCCAATTCAGATGGTACCGGCAGTTGCATCAACAATCCCGTTGTTGTGTTGATTGATGAATTCTCCGCTTCGGCAAGTGAAATCTTTGCAGGTGCTATACAAGATAACGACCGGGGAACAATCATCGGCAGAAGATCTTTCGGAAAAGGTCTCGTTCAACAACAAAAATCTTTGTCAGATGGTTCCGCAATCCGGTTAACCGTTGCCAAATATTACACGCCTTCGGGACGAAGTATTCAGAAACCCTATCAGATCGGGAACAACGATGATTACAACATGGATATTTACAATCGCTTCCTGCACGGTGAATTATACACACAGGACAGCGTACAGCAAGCAGATACGGTAGTGTACAAGACCCTTTCCGGCAGAACAGTCTATGGTGGTGGAGGCATCATGCCCGACATCTTCATTCCACGAGACACAACCGAATTTACACCCTATCTCAATCAAGTGGTGAATTATGCCCACCTCTACCAGTTCGCATTTGCCTATACTGACAAGAACAGACAACAGCTCAGTAAATTCAAAAATTGGAAAGGTTTAGTACAATACCTCGACAAACAAAATTTGTTACAGGAATTTGTTGCTTATGCCGAAGAAAAAGGGGTGAAGGCTGTTCCTAATGAAATCAGACAATCAGAAAAATTTATGATGACCCGGCTTAAGGCTTACATATCCAGAAATATATTAGGCGATCCCGGCTTTTTTCCTATCCTGTTTGAAAATGATGAAGCTGTTAAGAAAGCTGTAGAGGTACTGGCAAAGAACAAATAAATCATCATTGTTATAATCGGTATTTTTATAAAAACAGAGACGCCCAAATCGAGGGCGTCTCTGTTTTCTAAATGACATTAATTTCAATATCAAAGTTTTATTGTTTAATTACCTTTCCTGTCACGATGCCTTTATCAGATGACATGCTGATGAAATAAACACCGGCATCATAAACCGACAAATCAATTTCACGGTCATTATAAATTGTTTGTAATAATTTTCCTTGTGTATTGAACACCTTAATTTCATGTTGATAGGTATTTGTTGCTATATATACCTTACCTGAAGTAACTGTTGGATACAGGAAATTCTTGGTTTCATCCGCAGGATTTTCTACCCCAGTACCATTCGTAACATCTCTGTCGGCAAAAATTAACACTTGTCCTGCAGGTATCTGAAGTGTCATGTTTGTGTTCGTAACATTGAGTGTTTCCCCGTTCAGCACATTATACCAAAGACCTGTTTTAGAAAAGTTAGGATATGCAGTAATAGCATCGGCAGGTTTAAAGTTTCCCAACACAACCAAATTGAGGTCACTATGAGTTAGTGCTATCCTTCGCCCGTTTTCCCAATCACCTGTACCAATATTAAGTGAAAAATTACCCTGAGTAAACGCGTTTGGGAACATCCTGCGTAAATTGATAATTTTACTGGAGGTATCATAGGCTGCTTTTCTGTGCGGTAAATTCAGCCAATCCCATACCGGTGGCTTGTTACTGGTACGTCCACCAAATGCATCAATTGAATAATCAAATCCTATTTCCTGAAACTGCCATAACATCTTTGGTCCCGGGATTAATGTCGCAAATGCAACATTCAACGGAACACGATGCTGGATTCGATAAACCGAATCTGTTCTTACAATTACAGGACTATATGCTTGTTTTGCTTTATAAAAGTTACGTTCTTCGTCATGACTCTCAGCATAACCCACCCATCGACGAGGTAATGAATTCATAGCTCCAAAATCACTATCCGACTGGAAGCCCATGGCAGTCTGAGAAAAAGCATTGTTAACTTTACGCCATACATACATTCCGCGATTAGCCAGTTCTAATTCTTCCTCATAAGCACAAAAATGCTCCAGGATAAACATCACGTCATTTTTAACACCTTTAGCTGCATTGTAATAATCGCTCAGGATATTAATACGTGACTGATCATATTTTGAAGCTTCTGCATCATCATCATTACTTATATGTTGCGTAAATCCTTTCCCTAGATCAAGTCGATAACCGTCTATTTTATATTCCTGAATCCAGTATTGAAGCACACGTTTAAAATAATCCCGGGTTCCCTGATATTCATGATTTAAATCATGAAAAACGCTATGAGGATGAGGAGCATTCACATTAAACCAGGGATTATTGGAAGCTGTTTTATTGTTTGATGCATTCCAGTAAAGAGCAGCCATTGGGTTGATTCCGGTTGCATGATTGAACACTACATCTAAAATCACAGCCATACCGCGTTTATGACATTCATCTACAAAACGTTTGTACATTTCAGGCGTTCCATAAGATTTATCAGGAGCAAAGAAATGATTCGGATTATATCCCCAGCTTTCGTTTCCATCAAATTCATGGATAGGCATCAGCTCAACAGCCGTCACACCCAGGGTTTTCAGATAATCCAGTTTTTCTATGGCAGCTTCGAGCGATTTTTGTGTTGTAAAATCCCGTAACAACACTTCATAGATTACCATATTTTCATGCGGAGGCATCGTAAAGTTAGGGACTTCCCAATTATACGGTGTTTTAGCTGTTTGGAAGGTTGCCACTAATCCATCCGTTTTACCTTTAGGATATGGTTTTAAATCGGGGAAACGGGTGTTGTGTTCATTGATCCAGGGATCATTCCAGGGGTCTAAAACCAGTTCAGTATAAGGATCACTCACCTTGATGGTATTATCCACTAAATACTGATATGCATACATCTTTCCCGGAATAAGATTGTTCAACGTAATCCACCAATACTCACCATCTTTTTTAAGTTGATAAGCATTTAATTTGGTCCAGTCATTAAATTCGCCGATTAAAAACACATTGCTTTTATTGGGCGCATGAAGCACCAGGGTAACAGATGTATTGCTGTTATAATTGATTCCATTTTTGGCACCAGCCGGACGAGCTTCATTCACTACGGGTGACGGCACATTCACTAATAAGGTATCATATACAGAAACCCCTGCAAGCGTTGCTGATGCAATCACCATATAATCGTCAGGCGTACTGAAAGTATGCGTATGACTGAGTGTTTTCGTTAAGTTGGCTGAGGCAACTGTGTTTGAGTTTATTTTCAATCCCAGGTTGGCTGTCAGGGATGAGATTACTGAAAATGCAATTGATGTTCCGGCAGCCACTGTCTGGTTAGTTGTTGGACTGGCAAATGCCACATTCAAACCGCCATCATAAATAGGCACAAAAATATCAGTTCCACCGGTATCTTTACCTTCTTTATAATTACCGTCTTTATCTGGAGTACCATTTCTAAACACAAAGGCAAGTTTGGTTACCACTTCACCTGCATTTAAACCATAATAAGAAGCCATGTTAGGTGTGATCATCAATCGCCATTTGTTGTTACCCAGCGAAGTTAATTTATATTTAGCTGAATTATCACCCCAGGTTGGTGCATGTTTCCAGTCTGTATCACTTGTACTGGTAGTTGTAATTACTCCGGCATGGGCATAAATGCCATCAGCACCTGTATAATCTTTTATTGCGGTTTGTCCCATTGATGCATCATAGATAACCTCAATTTCACCGGCATAGTCACGGGTAACAAAAGCAGGATTTGTAACAATAATCTGGGAAGATAATGAGACTGTTATCAAACCCACTAAAAATAAAAGTACTAATTTTTTCATAAGCAAATGATTAAAGAAAATTATTGCATTGTATTATAATTCAGCTACAAATATATAGGAAAGTAGAAACTGGCAAGAACAAAATATGTTATTTAACAAACGAAACAAATGCAAACGATTGCAATTAATCGTCCAACATCCGTTGACCGTTGACTGAAGACCAGATAATTACAAATAAAAAATTTTCATGTCTTCAGCCAGTAGAACCGGTTCAAATATGGCTTTGGCTTCATCCAGCAGGATTTGCTGGTCGTTGTAACGGGCTGAAAAATGGCCAAGTATCAGTTGCTCTACTTTAGCTTTCGAAGCGATAGTGGCAGCTTGAGAAGCCGTACTGTGCAGGGTTGTTTTTGCCCTGATTTGCTCTGTTTCTGCAAAAGTAGCTTCATGATAAAGTAAATCTACACCTGCTATCAAGGGGATAATTTTTTCCGAATAAGCAGTATCGGAGCAATAGGCATAGCTGATGGTTTTATCGGGAGGACATGTGAGGATATCATTGGAAATTATTTTTCCTTCTTCCGTAACAAAATCAGCACCTTTCTTTATCAGATTAATCCTGGCAATTGGCACCTGATAAAAGTCGATCATTTCGCGAATGATGTGCCGATCTTTGGTTTTTTCCCTGAAAAGGAAGCCGCTACATGGAACGCGATGTTTAAGTGGTATAGAATGCACTTCAACTGAACGGTCTTCAAATATGAGTTTGTTTTTTCCGGCATCAAACTCCTCGAAAACAACTTTAAAAGGAATATGCTCACAAAAAAATTGCAGTTGTGGTTCAAAAAGAGCGGCAATGCCTACTGGTCCGTGAATATACAGATCGGCAGTACGGTTCAACATGCCAAAAGAAGAAATCAATCCAATCAGTCCAAAACAATGGTCTCCATGCAAATGAGAAATAAAGATGTGACCGAGACGATTGATTTTCAGCCCCATTTGTCGCATGCGAATTTGTGTCCCTTCACCACAGTCAATCATATATTGCTTGTCGCGCAACTCCAGAATTTGCGAAGTAGGGAAATTATTCCGAGTTGGCAGCGCGGAACCTGCTCCTAATATGATTAATCTGGCCGGCATGGTTGTGAAAATTTATTTACAAAATGGATGATTTCATCCACGTCATCCGGATGGAACCAATGGATATCCTGATCGCGGTTAAACCAGGTTAATTGACGTTTTGCGTATCTGCGTGAATCTTGTTTTATCTTTTGTACAGCTTCTTCCAGACTGCATTTTCCATCCATATATTCATATAGTTCTTTATAACCCACCGTGTTCAGGGCATTTAAGTTTTTATACGGATGATAGCGACGGGCTTCTTCGAGTAGTCCATCCTGCATCATGATTTCAACCCGCTGATTGATACGATCATATAATACTGGTCGTGGACAGTTCAAACCAATCTTTACAATATTAAAATCACGTTGTTTTTTCAATCCGGTTCTTAATTCCGAATAAGGTTTACTGCTTATACTACAAACTTCAAGTGCATGTAACACCCTTTTGTAATTTTGAATATCAACTTCTTCTGCATGTTCGGGATCTAACCGTCTCAGTTCCTGCTGTATAAATGCAAGTCCTTTTGTATGATAAATATCCTGCCAATATCTTCGGGTTTTTTCATCTACCGTCGGGATATCATCCAAACCCTTGCAAACTGCATCAATATACATCATGGAACCACCCACCAGCAATACAACGCGGTGTTGCAGAAAAAGTTTATCCAGCAAAGCAAGTACATCCAGTTCGTACTGACCTGCATTATAGGTTTCAAAAATAGAATGTGTACCGATAAAGAAATGTTCAGCCTGTGCAAGTTCTTCGTCAACAGGAGCTGCAGTGCCGATTTTCAATTCTTTGTAGATCTGACGTGAATCAGAAGAGATGATGGGTGCCTGAAAATAATTGGCCAGTTTAAGGCTGATACTTGTCTTTCCCACGCCTGTCGGACCAAGCAAAACAAGCAAGGTATGGCGATGATTTGTGTTTCTTGTTGAAATATCAGAATTTGTCGTCATTAAACAAACTGCTGTCATCAAAATTCATATCTCCGAATCCTTCTTCATCCAGTTCATCTAGGTCAAAATCCTCATCTCCATAGAAAGACTCATCAATATTCAACTTACTTCCTCCAAGCATTTCATCCTCAGATAAAGTTTGCACGGGAGGCTGACCTTTTGAGAGTACACATTCAGCTTTACTCATTCGGATACCAGGAATGATTTCAGTAAGCTCCATGAAAAACGACCTTTCTGTCATCAAATCAAAAACATACAACAATTTCTGTTTTTCATCCGAAATCAGATCTTCCAGTTTTGTATCTTCCATCACCAGATTATCATATTCAGAACTGGATTCCATCTCAATCAAAGTAACTTCCTGACCTTTCTCCCATCCATCGGTACAGATAAAGAAAGTTGTCACGAGGTTCTTCTCGTATTTTACTGAATCGAGAATTACATGGTGTAAATCCAGAAAAGTGGCTTCTGAGTCAATGGAGATTATACGTACAAAATCATCTGTTTCATCAGAAAGTAAAGTAAATTTATAAACCATAGAGTTGTGTTTTAAATTTCGATGTAAAAATAATATATTTTGGGGAAATAAACACCATTTTGGGGGAGAATCTTTGTAGTGGTTAGTGGTAGTGGTTAGTGAAATTTGGTTGACTTGTATTTAATTAAAAAACGAATAACCATTTCTGATTATTCGTTTTTATAAGTTATAACAGTTTCTTGTTCATTAATACATAACCACTAACCACTACCCTTTCAGCTTATCCTCAATTTCTTTGACGCTTATGCGGAAGTTTTTATCTATTTCCATCAGATCGCTTACAATTTTACAGGCATGTAGTACGGTTGCATGGTCGCGTTGACCAATGAGGCTACCGATAGAGGATAAAGAATTCTTTGTCATTTGTTTAGAGAGGTACATAGCAATTTGCCGGGCTTGCACCACTTCTCTTTTCCTGCTTTTTGTAGAGATCGCATCAACAGAAAGCGAAAAATGATCACAGACTATGTCGCGGATTCTTTCTACTGTATTAACTTTAGGAGTAATACTGACTAAGCGGCTTACGACTTTCTCGGTGAGTTTAAGATCGATGGCCATATTGGCTAATGTAGAGTGAGCGAGTAACGAAACGAGAGTTCCTTCCAGATCACGCACATTATCCGTCACATGTTCAGCAATATAACCCACCACTTCATCCGGGATTTCCAATCCGTCACGGTAAATTTTATTCTCTAATATGGCTTTTCTCAATTCAAAATCCGGCTTTTCAATTTCAGCAGAAAGACCCCATTTAAAACGAGTCAGTAATCGTTGTTCTAATCCCACTAATACCAGCGGCGAACGATCCGATGTAAGCACCAGTTGCTTCCCTGTTTGATGCAGGTGATTAAATAAATGGAAGAAAGTGTTTTGTGTCGCTGTTTTTCCTGCCAGTTCCTGTATATCGTCCATAATCAACACATCAATGGTCTGATAAAAGTTCAGAAAATCATTTACTGAATTACTTCTAACAGCATCGGTATATTGAATCTGGAAGGTGTTGGCAGATACATACAACACACGTTTTTCCGGATGCAGTTGTTTTGTCATGACACCAATTGCATTGGCTAAGTGTGTTTTCCCAACACCCGATTGTCCATATACAAACAAAGGATTGAATATGGTTTTCCCCGGCTCGTTGGCAATGCTTATTCCGGCTGTACGGGCAAGTTTGTTACTTTTCCCTTCAATCAGGTTGTTGAAATTATAGGAAGGATTCAACTGGGGATCAATTTCCGGCAACCTGGGTTTATGATATGGACTGATGTAATTGGATGATGTATTTACAACTCCTGACTTTTTTTCATTGCCCTCACTGGGTATCCTGGTGCCGGTTCCGGTTGCCTGATCAATCAATACACGATATTCAAGTTTTGTTCCATTCCCTACAACCCGGTACAAAGTCATACGCAATAAATCAATGTACTTCTCCTCAATATATTCTACAAAAAACTGGCTGGGAACTTGCAATACAAAAATATTTTTCTCATACTGCAAAGGAATAATGGGAACAAACCATGTATTATACGATGCTTCACTGATGTTATCCTTGATTACTTCCAAGCACTTGCTCCACAATTTTTCAGGTAAATGAGACATCATACTAATAACGTAATAGAAAATAGAGTAATTTTTAAAATATAAAAACTTTATTTTTGAATATAAAATCAATTGCTCCAATGCATGTGATTTTTTCTTCGCTGAACGCAGGGATACAAATTTCAGAAAGATTTTTGAAATAACAAAGGGGGATGTTTTTTTAGTGTATATTTATCTTTTACACGGTCTTAATTATCAACCCCTTACAGATTTACACTGATATTCAGCAACATAAATGAAATATCGTTGTAATACATTTGATTATAAGCAATTTAACAATTTTAAAGTGATTTTACAATTTACGGCATCGGATTTACCCAAAGTGCTGAGTTAACAGGGATTCACAGACTTAAAAAAATAAATTCAAAAAAAACAACCTATAAAGTCTATTTAGAATTGATTTAAATTAATCACTCTTTTTCACGAGACCCAAAAAGCGAGAAATGCACATATCTTTTAGGTGACTTTTGCAGGTCAATCAGGAGTTTATCCGCACTGTTTGAAACATTTACAAGATTTAAATATAAATCTTTATCATGCAACAACAAACCAATACTGCCATCGCCTTCGTTTATTTTTCTGGAAATTTGTTTTAGGTCTTTGATTGTTAAATCTATATTTTGAAACGTAGATGCAAAGTTAATGTTTCTTAGGTTGGCACTAACAACTTTAAAATCTCCGGTTATATCATTTACATTGTTAATTAAAAGAGGCATATCATGGTTCATCAGCTTTTTGAGTTGCATAGAACTTTCAGCCAGGTCAGCAGTAGTTTTTTCAATCGAACTTAAACTATGCTGGACACTTCCACCATCCACCAAAAGACGAACTGAACGCAACAACGAATCAGCCTGGGTGGCAATGCTTTCAAATTTGGGTACCAAATTGCCGGCGAGTTGATTGAGCAAACCTGAACCAGTCTGTGTTCGTAAGGTATCACCTGAGGCACAAAATAATGTCTTATTGCCTTGTGGAGCATATAATAATTGTATCGCTTTTCCACCCATCAATCCATCATCGAATAGTTCCACAATAGTCCCCTGAGGTAACTTGACATCTTTACTCACTGATATTGTTACCGTGAAAGCTGTTTCTTTCAAAAAATCATATTGAATATCTTCAACCTGACCTACTTTATACCCTTTTATATAAACAGGCGAAGAGGCAACCAGTCCGTCGATTTCCTCATAATTTGCATAATAATAATTGACAGGAGAGAAAATATCTACACCTTTCAGAAAATTCAATCCGAAATACAAAATAAATATTGCAACAACGGTCATGATGCCTACCCGGACTTCTCTAGATAACTTTATTTTTTTCATTTGTCTTTTATTAATTTCAACGCTTCCTGCACCGGAATTTTTTTATCACCTAAAAAAGCGATAATAAATGCATCGGGGAACCTGTTTTTTAAGTCCAACCTGATTTGGTCAATATTTTCATAATTTGTTTCTGCTCCAACAGTATATTTGTAATAACCTCCTTCCTGATAAAAATCCAATGATTTCAATCCTTTCAGGTTGGAACTATTTGTATTCAGTTTTTTTGTTGATGCAGTAATCTGTAATTTAAATATGGGCTGTCCGGCACCTGACTGTTCCTGTGTTGAAACAGTAGATTGAGTCTCCTGTCCGGAGTTTACAGGTTGAGTATATGCCTGCTCAACAGGTTCATTTACATACGGTTCAGCAAATGAAACAACTTTTTCATTTGCATCAGTTCGAGCATATCCCAGTTTTTTATCATAACTTCCTTTGTACTTTACAAACGCATGATAAATAGCTTGTGCCATTTCCCGCTGACCACCTGTACTCGCGAGATAAAGTTCTTCATTATAATTTGAAATAAATCCCAACTCAACAAGCACACTCGGACAAGCAGAGCGGTGTAATACCCAAAATCCGGCCTGTCGTACCCCCCTATCGTATCTTTTCGCTGCTCCAACAAACTGATTCTGAATATAAGTAGCAAAAGAGATACTGTTGTCGAGATACTTATCCATCATGAATTCAAACATGATATATGAGTCCACTGAATTGGGGTCAAATCCACGATAGCGTGTTTGATAGTCATCTTCCAATAAAATTACCGAGTTTTCAGTCATGGCTACGTCGAGGTTAGCTTTCGTTTTTGCGAGACCAAGTGTGTAAGTTTCAGCTCCATAAGCAGCTTTACTTTTTGCTGCATTGACATGAATGGAAATAAACATATCAGCATGATTGTCATTGGCAATGCTTGCACGTTGTTCAAGGGGAATAAACACATCCGTTTTGCGGGTATATACTATTTTCACATTACGCATGTTTTTTTCAACCAAATCACCTACCTTCCTGGCTACTGCCAGTGTTATATCTTTTTCTTTTGAAATTTTGCCAACAGCTCCCGGGTCACGTCCGCCATGACCGGCATCCAACACCAGAACAAATTCTTTTTTTTGTGCATTTGTAGCCAGTGGTGACAAAAAAAGGAAGGAAAACAACAACAATACAAGGTACTTCATCGGGATATTAAACTCCATAGGCATAAAAATATAAATTTAATTCGCCAAAAAGCTATGCAAAAATACGATTTTATCCTGTTTAAAGCGTATTTGCAGCGGTAATATTTCAAATTTATTATAAAAAAAAGTTATTTAGTCTTTCTGCTAGTGTTTTTTGACTAATTTTGCAGTTTGATAAATATGTCGTTATCGGCCGGATGAAATCTTCTAAAATACTGATTTTAAATTCTTTCAGAATAGTCATTCTACTTTTTAGTATGATGTCTTTTGGATTTTCATCCTATGCACAGGAAAGTAACCAATTGAACGAAAGCCAGGATTCTATCCAACAAGCTTCAGTATTACCTACATTACAACCAGAGAACAAATCGGATTCAGCCGCCCGAAAATCAAACGAGATAGATGACATTATCAAATACAATGCAAAAGATTCTATCGTACTGTTAGGTAACGGGACGGCTTTTTTACATGGTGACACTGAAATTAACTACAAAACAATAAATCTGAAAGCTGATTTTGTCAGGGTAAAAATTGATAGCAGTCTTGTATATGCTAAAGGAACCCCGGGTGAAGCAGGAGAAGTTACCGGTGAACCCGTTTTCAGTGAAGGTGAATCATCTTACAACTCAAAAGAATTACGTTACAACCTAAAATCGAAAAAGGGATTTATCCGGCATGTTGTCACTCAGGAAGGAGAAGGATATATTATCAGTGAGCAAACAAAAAAATCAGCAGATAACCTGTTTAGCATGATAGATGGTAAATATACCACCTGCGAAGATCATGATCATCCTCATTTTTACCTGAGTATCTCAAAGGGGAAAGTCAAGCCAGGGAAATACGTGGTTACCGGTCCGGCTCACCTGGTCATTGCAGACGTACCTTTACCCATTGCCATTCCATTTGGTTTTTTCCCTTTCACCAACAAATATTCATCCGGTGTATTGATGCCAAATTTCACAGATGAGATGACACGGGGATTTGGATTGACAAACGGAGGTTATTATTTCGCTATCAACGATTACATGGATCTGGAACTTAAAGGGGACATTTACACCAAAGGTACCTGGGCTTTATCAGCATCAACCGGATATACTAAAAAATATAAATTTCGTGGAAATTTCAGCATTAGCTACCGGGAGGATGTCACCGGCGAAAAGGGTATGCCCGACTATAATAAAGCCAACAACATGAGTATTCAGTGGTCACATTCTCAGGATCAAAAAGCCAATCCCAATTTCACCTTTACATCCAGCGTAAATTTTTCGACAAGTGGTTACAATAAAAGCAATGTTAATTCCTATTACCGACCGGAATTAAACTCTGAAAACACTAAAAGTTCGAGTGTTTCCTTTACAAAAAGATTTCCTAATTTACCTTCATTAAGTCTTTCGGGAAGTGTCAACATCGCACAGCGTACGAAAGACTCGACCATCAACCTGAGCCTGCCTAATATTAACATCGCCTATAGCCGCTTTTATCCTTTGAAAAGGAAAAATCCCGTAGGTAAGGAAAGGTGGTACGAGAAAATTTCGATGTCATATTCCGGCGCTTTTGCCAACAGCATCAATACCAAAGAAAATTTATTACTACATTCCTCCCTGTCGCGTGACTGGCAAAACGGAATGCGGCATTCGATTCCGGTCTCCGCCAGCTTCAACATTTTGAAATTTATCAATGTCTCACCCAGTTTCAATTATACAGAAAGATGGTATCTGCGTTCGGTTGAAAAATCATGGGATACAGTATCTCAAAAAGAGGTAAAAGATACTACGGATGGTTTCTACCGCGTATTTGACTTCAACATGGGCGTTTCTGCATCTACCAAATTATACGGTTTTTACATCCCTATCCGATCTATTTTCGGAGATAAAATCGATCGCATCCGACACGTCATTACGCCGAGCATCGGATTTGGATATACCCCTGATTTCGGAGATTCCAGATGGGGCTATTATGATTCCTACACTCGTAGCGTCAGAAGCACTTCAAATCCTGATGAATTTACCAACACAGAAGTTATTTATTCTAAATTCGAAGGCTCACTCCATGGATATCCCGGTCGCGGGAAATCAGGAAGTATCAATTTTGCACTTGGAAACAACCTTGAAATGAAAGTAAAGAATGAAAAAGATACTACCGGAACCAAACCCTTTAAGATAATCAGTCTGATTGATAATCTGAATCTTAGCGGGAATTACAATTTGGCTGCCGATTCCATGAATTGGTCGAACTTTTCAGCAAATGTACGATTCAAGTTGACTGACAGCTATTCTTTGAGCCTGAGTACCAGTTTTGATCCCTACATGTTTGCTCTCAACAGCACCGGTAACCCGGTAAGGGTAAACAAATTAAGATGGAACCACGGGAAATTGCCCAGGTTCCAGGGCACGAGTACTTCTTACAGTTATACATTTAATAATGATACATTCAAAAAACTGTTTGGTAAAGAAGAAGAATCAACAACAACACCCCCACCTTCGGATAACAATCAATTATTATCAGGGAGAACCGGGACAGAAGAAGATCAGGAAAAAAGCGAAAAACCACCCATTAAAAATGATGTCCTGATAGGTGATGATGGTTATTCAAAAGTTACCATACCATGGAGTCTGAGTATTAATTACTCTATCCGGTATGGGAATACCAGTGAATTCGATAAAGATAAAATGGAATTTAAAATGGAATTTTCTCATAACCTGAGTGTAAATGGGAACATATCACTTACTCCTAACTGGAAGATCAGTGGAAATTCGACATACGATTTCACAGTAAAACAATTTACCTATACCAGCATTTCAGTCAATCGCAGCCTGCACTGTTGGAATATGTCGGCCAGTATAGTTCCATTCGGGACTTTTAAATCGTATAATTTTCATATTGGTGTAAATGCCAGTATGTTGTCGGATCTTAAATATGATAAAAGAAGCGAATACGGGGTGAACAATATCACGTGGTATTAGGTTATATAAAACGTCTAGCGTCAAACGACTAAGGTCTAACGTCT
>JAQWCZ010000103.1 GCA_028705705.1 Paludibacter sp. | reverse complement strand
CATCATCAAACGTTCTGCCGGTTTGTTGCAGGTGCCGATAAAAGATGATGCTGCCCGTGAAATAGGGGGCAGAAGTCGTGGTACGCCCCGTATTGCCAATGCCCTGTTGCGGCGCGTGCGTGATTTCGCGCAGGTGAAGGGCTCCGGCAAAATCGATTTGGAAATCGCCCGGTATGCACTTGAAGCGCTGAATATTGATAAATACGGCTTGGATGAGATAGATAATAAGATACTGACCACTATCATTGATAAGTTCAGTGGCGGACCGGTTGGGTTAAATACCATAGCAACTGCTCTGGGAGAAGATCCGGGAACAATCGAGGAAGTCTATGAGCCTTTCCTAATTAAAGAAGGTTTTATGAAACGAACACCCCGCGGAAGGGAAGTCACAGAGCTGGCATATAAACATTTAGGAAAAATCAAATTCGGAGAAACAGGAACATTGTTTTAAATCCTTATGGAACATACATTATATATTTACAACACGCTAACCAGAAAAAAGGAGCAGTTTATTCCTATTCACGAACCCCATGTAGGACTCTATGTTTGTGGTCCGACTGTCTATGGCGATCCGCATCTGGGACATGCCCGCCCGGCTATCACCTTCGACATTCTTTTCAGATATCTGAAACATTTGGGATATAAAGTCAGGTACGTCAGAAACATCACCGATGTTGGTCACCTCGAAAATGATGCCGATGAAGGTGAAGATAAAATTGCCAAAAAAGCCCGGCTCGACCAGTTGGAGCCGATGGAAGTCGTGCAGTACTACCTGAATCGTTATCGTAAAGCCATGGAAGCCCTCAAAGTGTTGTCTCCCAGCATTGAACCACATGCATCGGGACATATCATGGAGCAGATTGAATTTACACAGAAAATTTTAGATGCAGGTTATGCTTATGAAAGCGAGGGTTCTGTTTACTTTGATGTGGAAAAATATAACCGTGATTATCAGTATGGAAAATTATCAGGCAGGAATATTGATGAAATGCTTGAAACAACACGCGATTTAGACGGACAAAGTGAAAAACGCCGGAGTATTGATTTTGCGCTGTGGAAGAAAGCTTCTCCCGAACACATCATGCGTTGGAAATCCCCCTGGAGCCAAGGATTCCCCGGATGGCACATGGAATGTTCAGCCATGGGTACAAAATACTTAGGGGAACAGTTCGATATTCATGGGGGTGGAATGGATTTGATGTTCCCGCACCACGAATGTGAGATTGCACAGTCATGTGCAGCACTTGGCAAGGATTCGGTAAAGTACTGGATGCACAATAACATGATTACCATCAACGGACAAAAAATGGGTAAGTCGCTGGGGAACTTTATCACGCTTGAGGAGTTTTTTACTGGTAATCATGTTCTGCTAACAAAGGCTTTCAGTCCGATGACCATTCGTTTTTTCATTCTGCAGGCACATTACCGCAGTACGGTCGATTTCAGCAGTGAAGCGCTCGAAGCTTCTGAAAAAGGTCTGGAAAGGTTGATGGAAGGATATGCACGTTTGCAAAAGTTGCAGGCATCAGCAACTTCTTCAGTAAATATTTCCGAAGTAAGAAAAAAATGTGAAGATGCTATGGCGGATGACCTGAACACACCGATGGTTATATCAGCCTTGTTTGACGCTTTACGTTCTGTTAACCTGATTCATGATGGTAAAGAAACAATCAGTCAGGCTGACTTGTCGGAATTACAATCTGTTTTCAAACTTTATATCGAAGATTTACTTGGATTGCAGTCAGACTCAGCATCAGCAAACGGTACAGAAGCTTATCAAAAAGCAGTTGACTTGTTGTTGAACATCCGCCTGGAAGCAAAAAAGAATAAAGACTGGGCAACCAGCGATAAAATACGAAATGAATTAACTGCCATGGGCTTTGAGATCAAAGACACCAAAGACGGTTTTGAGTGGAAGTTGTAAATAAGGTGTTAAATATTAAAGCAATTTGCATTTTTTGCAAAATGCTTTTGTAGTCTGTATCGTTTTATTCCGTTGATATTGAGAATGTAATATATTCTCAAAAGAAAACCTAAAAAAACCTGAATGTGAAAAGTGATAGAGAAATTATGCTTTACCAGTATGAAGGATTTACTCTTCTGGAAGTGAAAATTAAAGATGAAACGGTTTGGCTTACGCTAAAACAAATGAGCGAATTGTTTGATCGGGACAAATCGGTAATATCAAGACACATTAAAAAGGTTTTTAAAGATCAGGAACTTGATGAAGTTTCAGTTGTTGCAAAAAATGCAACAACTGCTCCGGATGGGAAAGTATATCAAACAGAATGGTATAATCTTGATGTTATCATTTCTGTCGGTTATCGTGTGAAATCCAAACGAGGCACACAATTTCGGATTTGGGCAAACAATATTCTTAAAGAATATTTAATGAGGGGCTATGCATTTAATCAACGATTTCAAAGAATTGAGAGAAAATTACATGAACATGATCAGCAATTTGATCTATTGATAAAAACCTCTTTACAGCCTAATGAAGGAATCTTTTACGAGGGACAGATATTTGATGCTTACGCATTTGCTGTTGATCTTGTTAAATCAGCTAAAAGCTCCATTGTGTTGATTGATAATTATGTGGATGAAAGCGTATTGGTTGTTTTATCTAAAAGGAGAAAAGGAGTAAGAGCAACAATATACACAAGTGTTATTTCAGATTCATTCAGGTTGGATGTTGAAAAACACAATGCTCAATACGAGCAGGTTGAAGTGCATATTTTTAAAAAATCACATGACAGATTCTTAATAATTGATCAGGATGTGGTATATCATATAGGAGCCTCGTTGAAAGACCTGGCAAAGAAGTGGTTTGCATTTGCAAAAATTAAGTTAGATGCAAACGAATTAATCAGAAAATTAAACAAATAGCGATGGAATCAAAAAGACAAGAAAAAATAGCCCGAATGCTTCAAAAGGAGTTGGGAGAAATTTTTATGCTTTATGCAAAAAAGTTACATGGAACGCTCATCAGTGTTACCAGGGTAAAGGTGAGTCCGGATCTCAGTGTGACCCACATCAGTCTGAGTATATTCCCGGGTGATAAAACCTCAGAGGTTCTGGGGCAGGTGAAACAAGACACTAAATCAATTCGTTTCGAACTGGGCAAAAGAGTGAGTAACCTGAGGATTATTCCGGAATTAAATTTTCACCTCGACGACACGTTAGATTATCTGGAGAATATTGATAAATTACTGAAAAGCGATCCGCCGTCACCGATTCAGGAAGAAGAAAATTGAAACAGGCAGAAAATATAAAGTTAAGTTCCGGAAAACTGAAATTTGCTTTCAGGATAGCCCGTCGTTATCTCTTTTCGAAGAAATCCCACAATGCCATCAATGTCATCTCAGGTATTTCTTCGGTGGGCGTGGCTGTTGGAACCATGGCACTGGTTTTTGTCCTCTCCATTTTCAATGGTTTCGAGTTGCTTTTTGCTGATTTATTTTCAGCCTTTGATCCGGAATTGAAAATCACGATGAATGAAGGGAAACAATTTTCTGTAAATTCATCTGAATTTAATAAAATCAGAGAAAATAAAGCAGTAGCAGTTTTTACTGAAGTGATTGAGGAAAATGCTTTGCTGAAATTCAAGGAAAAGCAAATGCCCGCCATGATTAAGGGTGTTTCAGAAGATTTTAAACAAATGACTTTAATCGACAGCATTATGTTTGACGGTGAGTTTATATTGTTTGATGGAGCTTTTGAACGATCGGTGGCGGGAGCGGGAATCGCTGCAACACTTGGGTTAGGTGCACATTTCATCGACCCTTTGTATATTTATGCCCCAAAACGGACATCACGCATTAATCTGTTGCGGCCGGAACAAAGTTTTAATCAGTCGGCAACATTCCTTTCCGGTATTTTTTCTGTACAGCAAAGTGAATACGACAATCAATATGTATTGGTTTCGTTGAATCTGGCACGTGAACTCTTTGAATATGGGGATACAGAAGTTTCAGCAGTTGAATTGAAACTGACTCCCAACGCTGATGGTAAGAAAATTCAGAAAGAAATCAAACAAATACTGGGAGATGGTTTTTCCGTTAAAAACAGGTATGAACAGCAGGAAAGCTATTTCAAAATTATGAAGATTGAAAAATGGATTACATTTTTAATTCTGAGTTTTATCCTGCTGATAGCCAGTTTCAATATCATTGGTTCACTGTCGATGCTGATAATAGATAAAAAAGAAGACATCATAACTTTACGTAATCTGGGGGCAGATAATCAACTAATCAAGCAAATTTTTTTATTAGAAGGCTGGATGATCTCTTTGGTAGGTGCAGTTGCAGGAGTCGTTCTTGGCACGTGCTTTTCGCTTTTACAGGAAAAAATAGGTTTCATCAAACTGGGTGCCGGCTTTATTGTTGAGAATTATCCTTCGGTTACACAATTTTCCGATGTTTTTTTAGTTTTAATCACGGTACTGGTTATTGGATTTATTGCCGCCTGGTACCCAGTCAGGTACATTAAACCCGATATCAATAAAACAGCATAATGAAAAAACAGATTTATTTATACATCTTATGCTTTATTTTTCTTTTGCAGTCCTGTGAAAGAAGAGAGATATTTGAATACAAGTATGAAAAAAATCCGCAGTATTCCTGGGGTTATGCTGAATTTTGGGGATCTCAATATGCCCATTACGGATTAGAGAATAACGTGTTGAGTATGCATGCTTTTACTGATTCTTTGTCACTGACTAATGATGGCTATCTCACCGGATTTGGTCAGTACCTGGTACTGAATGATATTTTTGTTTCACCATCAGATACTATATTTCCTGCCGGGACTTATGAAGTTGCAGACACAGTAGCTATTTTTACAATAGCCCCCGGAGAAGTATATGATGAAGAAGGAGTTAAATATGATAATGTAGGTGCTTATATTTATTACATTGAAAAAAACGAGGCTTTTTCAATCCGAAAATACATCGTTGCAGGGAGTATGCAGGTTAGTTTCCCGAATGGAATTCCCCGATTTGATTGTAATTTTATCTTAGATGACGATACCGAGCTAAAAGGTCGGTTTAAAACCAATGAGTTAATTGTCTATGACAAATCTGTTACTCTGCAATCAGGTATGCAAAAAGAAAAATTAAATCAGGCTAATCCTTTTGTTATTAAGCAATTCGTAAATAAGCAGCATTACAAAAGGAAATACAAATACACCTCCCAGTAAATAATACAGGGTGACTTGGTCGGGTAGAGGGATGTAGATTGACGGTAACTGACTGTTCCTCCCCAGTAATCCGGCAAGTAAAGTACCGATGGCAGTGAACAGCACGATAATCCACTCATAATTTTTCTTCCTGGCAGGAAGTTTTTGTATTACTCTTTTCGTAAAAAACTTATCGTCTATTTCTTTTTTGTTTTCCTGAAAGAAATTCCGGATCATCTGGTCATCATGATTTGTTTCCATATCCTGCATTTTTTAAATAAGCGCCTAATTTCTCTTTTCCCTTTAATATGTATGTTTTTACTGTTCCCAGTGGACATTGCATTATTTTTGCGATTTCCTTGTGGGTTTTATCTTCCATGTAAAACAACAAAATAGCTGTTCTTTCTTCTGAACGCAGTACGAGTAATGCTTCATTTATGTCAATTTTCTCCACAGAAAACTCATTTACTACTTCATGAATTCGGTTTATTTCCAGTTCATTGATGTCACAGGTATTTTTTCTTGACCTGACATAATCATAATGGACATTGTATGCGATTCTGAATAACCAGGTAGAAAAACCGGATAGTCCCTGAAACCCATTCAGATTGAGATAAGCTTTAATGAAAGTCTCCTGTGCTAAATCGTCACTTAGCGGATTATCGCCCATTGTCAGGTTCAGAAAAAACCTTCGAATGGACGATTGATATTTCCGGGTTAACTGGTCGAATGCTGATTTATCTCCGGATAAATTAATCCGTGCTACCAGCATTAAATCTTCAGATTTGCTCATCTTGCTTTTCTACGGAATTTTCATTCTTCGGTTTTTCAAGAAAGTGAACCAGGAGATAACCCAAGCCCACGAATCCCGTTATTAAAGCTGCCATCAGGAATGGTAAATCTGTGTTTTTTTCAATGATTACGTACAACCCAAAAGCGACACCAACCATCAGAGAAATGATTCCCCTTTTGAGGTTACTGGCTTTACCGGCTTGTGGCTCGTCAAAAAAATGTTCGGGAATGGTTTGCCCCATTTCTAATGACTTCAGATACAAATCATACTTCCTTTTAGACTCTGCATTTTTACGTCTTACATTAATTGTTACAATCGTTATGACAAATAGAAATGGCAACATTACGATCATCACAATTCCAAAACCATTTAAAGGCATGTCTTCTTTACTTCTGGCCTCAATTTTCTGAGATTCTAATTCTAATTCCTGTCTTTTCAAGTCCATTAATTGTTCCGGACTTAGTCTTGCGAACAAGATAGAATCTTTTTCGGCTTGTGTCAACTCGGTTTTAGGAGCTTTCTGAGTCGTAGTGTCCTGTTCGTTCTGAGCTTTTATGTAACTTGTTGTTGAAATTAACACAATGCTTACCAGCATAAAAATGAATCGTTTCATAATTTGTTTTTTTTAATTTGATAATGTTTTTCATATTAGACGTAATGAAAACATTTTTTGGATTTAAGAAAATGAAAAAAGATCAGATTATTTAAATAAGTCCCAACAATCGTATAGGTCTGTTTTTCTAATAAGCTGAATAAGACGATAGAAAAACAAATAATCAATTGAGTGAATAGAAGAGCTTTTATTTAATTTTGATTACAATTGTATCCCCTTTCATATTGATGTTAAATTTTTTATCTACATCAATATAAGCCAGATTTTCACTTAGGGGAAGGTTGAGATTCAAGCTACCGGAAAAGATTTCATGTTTGATTTGTTCGCTTTCAATGCTGATTTTTACATTGTATTTTCGTTCTAAATCCCTGGATATCTGTTCCAGTGTAGCATTAACAAAACAAAGCTTTCCGGTTGTCCATAATGCAGAACGTGAAGCATCTACCGTTTTAGTCTCAAAAGTCTTTTTTGTCTTGTTATAGGTGATTTTCTCATTTGGTTTCAAAGAGAAAGGTATTGAATAATTGTTTTTATGAAGTGATACATCAACAGCACCGGAAATGAGATTTATGACGATATCGTTGTCTTCTTTATATGCTC
>JAQWCZ010000102.1 GCA_028705705.1 Paludibacter sp. | reverse complement strand
TCTTCCGTTTGCTGTCCCATGGGCTGAGCCGGACTGACCTTGTGTTCATACCAGAGTGATGTAAACAAGGTGTTGAGACCGAAGTCAAGAATGGTAGCCCGGCGTCCGTCGGATAAACGTTTGGTTGCTAATACAGTTCCCAATAGATAACCTGCGTCGTCAATCAATGCACGACCACTTTCCAGAATCAACAAAGGCAGTTCGTCCTGACTGAATCCATATCCTAAAATGACATCGGTTATGGCATCCGCAAACTGATCCAGCGATGGTGCCGTGTCTGTCCCCGGAAGATAAGCTCCTTTTAAGGTGTTGGTCGAAGGAAATCCTCCTCCTAAATCAATGTATTGCAACACTTTGCCATATCGTTCTTTTACACTCCAGGCCAATTCGCAAAGATTTCTGGCAGCTGTAGCGTAAGCGTTAGGTGATAGCATGAAAGTGCCGATATGGCAATGCAATCCCACTAAATCCAGATTTGGGGAGTTGAGGATACGGGTCAGTGCATTCCAGGCCTGACCATTCTCAAAATTAAATCCAAACCGGTCCCATTTCGGGTAGATTCCGGTATCCATATTGATGCGAATGGCAACACGTGGTCTGAGTTTAAGCTCTTCACTCAAACGAATCAGCGCGTAAAGTTCATCGTAATGGTCGATGTGAATGAGTGAGTTGTTTTTGGCTGCTGTCACTAATTGCTCATCAGTTTTATCCGGACCGTTGAAAATAATTTTATTACCCGGTACCCCGTTTCTCAGGGCTTTGTCGTATTCGAATCCGGATACAACTTCAGCCCATGAGCCTTCCTGATGAAAGATCTGACAAACTGCGTCTAAATAGTTGGTTTTATACGACCAGGCAAATTGAACTTTGGGGTACCGGGTTTTAAAAATCCTGGAGGCATTTTGAAAGTTTCTTCTGATTTGTTTCTCTGAAATAACAAATAACGGAGAACCATATTCTTTTAGTAGTCCCTTTACCGAAACACTTTCGATGTGTGTAACCGGTTCATTTTCCGTTTTAGTGCCGAATTTATTCATCAAGCCTGTATTCATTTTCCGCAGGGTCGGTCTTTCGTATCTTTTCTTTTCCATGATGTTGTTAATTTAGAGTTCTCCGTTTCCGGAAATCAGTTGAAATTCCTTGATGTCAGTAATCAAATCCCAGGCATAGCGAATGAAAATT
Organism: Paludibacter sp.; assembly: GCA_028705705.1. Taxonomy (GTDB): domain Bacteria; phylum Bacteroidota; class Bacteroidia; order Bacteroidales; family Paludibacteraceae; genus Paludibacter. The sequence continues at coordinate 6,016 of JAQWCZ010000102.1, read as the reverse complement.
TTCCCGACCTCATACGTTTTAAACGGTTCAACTTTCTCACCCATCGCCATCTTAACCAAACTGGCCGGCTGGTTTTGTCCTGCTCCGGCAGTAAGGTAAATCCAGGCCGGGAATCTCGGATTTACTTCCATGATGTATGGTTTGCCGTCGTCGGTGAGCATTACTTCCAGTTCGCAACCGCCCCGCCACTTGGTTGTTTCGATGAATTTGCGGGCAAGTTCCACCAATTTATCATCTTCTAAAGTAATACCTGCCCATGCTTTTCCTTTGTCGGTGATATAGAGTTTCCGCATGGGGATGATGCTGATGGCATTGCCTTCGCCATCACCCAATGCCGCAATATTAATCTCTGTACCTTTTACAAATTCCTGCATGATAATGGGTAATCCCCATTTAGCCATGATTTTAAGAAATGCTTTTTCGGCCTGATCGTAACTGCGGGCAATTACAGCATCATAAAATTTACCTTTTACAACGATAGGATACTCCAAATCATCCTCCATTTTCTTTAACTCGCGAAGCTCATGTAATATCTTATCTTCAGGCACCAGAAATCCATGTTTCTGACCGAATTCGAATAATTTCATTTTATCCCTGGCCTCAAACTGATTTAATTCGGGCAGGAAAGTGCGTATGCCAAGTTCTTTTAACTTATCTCTCAGCTTAATGAAATTATAGAGCTCAGCATCGAAATTTGGAATAATCAAATCCAGTTTTTCCTGTTCATGGATGTACATCAGCCTGGCATACAAACTATCGGTACCTCCCGAAGGATAAGGAATCTGATAGGTTCTGTCGACCAGATCGTGCATGTACAATCCGGGCTCTAACGCTTCATAGGAAAGTCCGATGATTTTAACATCGAAATCCTTACAGTCCCGGATGGCGCGAATCACGGCAACTCCTGGTCCCGGACTGTCGATGGCATTTAATGCAGTAACGGCTATGACGATTTGTTTTTTCATGTTCGGTTATTCGAGGATGCTGTAATCTTTTAATAAACCTGTAAACTCATCGAGGTCACGTTCAAGCAACAAACGGTCAACATCGTAATTTTTACTGATTTCTTCAATAATTTCGGACGTTGACTTATCCTGTTTCAATAAGCTGATGATTTCCGAACCGATTCCATTTGTTGAAAATGAATCTCCGGTCGCAGGATTAAACAGAAATCCCTCGTCGCTTACGGCTATGTTCTTACGTATTCTCATAACGGTGTTAGTTTTGTTTGATGCAAATGTAAAACTACTGAAAAATGCTTCCAAATTTTTTCAGTGCAAAGCGGACAATTTTCAGTGAAATTAAATTCAAAGTATAATTTTTTCAGTAAACTCCCCGATTTTTACCACGAAGATTCCCCTGACAGGAAGATAAATGTTCATTGCTTCAGCACTTGCTTTTTGTTTGGTGATTGATAAACCATGCAAACTGTAAATTTCAACCCAATCGCCCGGAGTCAGGTTTCTGATGGATAATCCATCGCGGGTTTTAAAGCATCTATAGGATTGTTGGGAGGCAGTGTTTGTCGAAGTGTTGAAGTTTACTTCTGTGATGTTAAGAAATTCTCCCCAGTAGGGTGCATTAGCGTATAAAGTACTGGAAGCTGTTGGTACCGTTAACGTACAACTTGTTTTGTTGATTAAATCTAAGGTGTAATAATCAACAACAGGTGGAAGCGTTTTAGCAACTCCTATATTGGTTAAGTTTGAACAAGCGTAAAAAGCGCCAGCTCCTATTGAATCTGTGCTTTGCGGTATTGTTAAACTGGTGAGTCCTGTACAGTATTCAAAAGCATAGGCTCCAATTTTTTGAATATTTTGTGTTAGATTTATCTCTGTTAGTTTGTTGCAACCGTCAAATGCTGAATACTCAATGTATTTTACAGCAGCAGGAATGGAATATGCTCCCGTTTTGCTTAAGGGGCATAAATAAAGTCGTTCCTGATTTTTGCTGAATAAAACGCCTTCTGCGGCACTGAAATACTGATTGGAGTCGTCGACGGTGAATCCACTGATGGCAGTGCAATTATAAAAGGCATATTCACCAAGATAGTTCAGGGAAGCAGGAAAATGAATGTTGCCTGTAATGCCTGTGCAATTGTTGAAGGCTCCCGGGTCGATACTAACCGTATTCCCGGGTAAGGTGATGTTCCCGGTTTTAGCAGTGGGACAAATGATGATTCTGTCCTTTGATTTCGAATATAAAATACCATTTTCAGCCGTAAAATAAGGGTTGAGTGCATTCGCGGCGTAAGCCCCGATCTGACTGCAACCGTAAAATGCATAATATCCAATATAATCGGTTAACTGTGGAATGGTGATGGTGCCGGTTAGTTTGGAACATTTATAAAAAGCGTGACTACCAATCAACTTAACGGAGTTAGGGATGGTAAATGTGCCTGTTTTACCGCCCGGACAAATAAACAAAGTATCAATATTTTTGCTGTACAGGACATCATTGGAGGCTGTATAATCGGGGTTTGCAGCATTAACGGCAAAGGATTTCAGGTTGTTACATTCTAAAAAGCAATACATGCCAAGGTTTGTCAGGCTGGCCGGTATGGTTACGGTACCGGTTAAGTTGTAACAACCGTAAAAACTGCCATCACCCAATGATGTAACTCCGTTTGAGATTGTGAGGTTCCCAGAAATGCCCGAACAGAAGGCAAATGCGTATGTGCCTGTTGAAATTAATGAAGTTGGTAATGTTACAGTTGTAAGATTATAGCAGTTCTCGAAAGCTGAATTGGCAATATGTTTTACCGTGGCCGGTATGATGTAACTTCCGGTTTTAGCATTTGGGCATACGAACAGCGTGTCTTGTATTTTGTTGAATAAAACACCGTTTGAGCTGCTGTACCTGGTGTTTGAGCTGTTTACTGAAAATGAATTTAATGCATAACATCCGTAAAAAGCATACTCACCAATTGATTTCACTTTAGCCGGAATATTCATAGAAGTCAGATTCCAGCAATAGTAAAATGCAAGTTCACCAATCGATGTGATAGTTGGGGGAAGCGTAACCATTGTCAGCGATGGTTTGTATGAAAGTATTGCAGGATTGTAAAAGGCGTAAGCCGGAAACTCATTTGCCGGATAGTTTATCTGTGTGCCGGTGTTGGTTCCGTCAGTTCCACTATATGAATTTATAGCGGCATCGGTAAAATTCAGTGAGGATACTTTCTTTACCTGATCGCGGATGAAGGCGATGTCTCTGGCGTCAATATTGCCTGCAACCGACAGATTAATGAGATTAGTCCGGTCACTTTCATTCAAATAAGCAGAAAGAGTTCCGGCGGTTGTTACATACACCGATTTGGAAATTTGAGCTTGTAATATAAGGAAAGAGAATACGCAAAACGACAATAAGAGTGATTTTTTCATTTTTTGCTGATATGCTTATTTAATAAAGTTCCTGCCGAGATATTGCTGAAAACTTTCTTTGTATTGTTCTCCGATTGGAATGAATTTCTTTTGCTCAATGAATATCCTGTTTTTCTCTACAGCCTGAATTTTATCGAGGTTGACAATAAAGGATCGCTGCACCCGCATAAACCTGTCAGCCGGCAGTTTGGTCTCGATGTTTTTTAATCGCATGAAAGTAGTGATGCTTTCCCCATTATTCTGGTATATTTTAATGTACTCATTAGCACTTTCAATATATAAGATATCCGAAATAAGTACTTTTACCATCTTTAAATCGGATTTCACATAGATGTATTCGTCGACGTGTTGATTGTCATGCTGTACCTGTACCTGTAGCTCTTTTTTCTGTTTTTCTTCTTCCATCCAGAAAAGGATAACTTTGTAAGCTGTACCTGTTCCAATTACCAGTAAAGCAATGACGAGGCTTTGCAAAAACTGCATTTCAGGAGTTCTTGCTGCTGATTGGTTTTGCAACCTGAATCCGGCAGGTGGAGGCATTTTTTTCGACAGCTCCATAGGGGGCATGCCGGGACCGAGTTCCATGGGAGGCATACCGGTTACCGACCGGGTTGTGTAGTTGTTTTCGACCCGGATACTGAAACAGATTATCAGGGGAGTAATTGCCAGAATCAATAAAATGTATCTTTCGTATTGCTTCTTTTTAAGATAGAGGGGGATTAAAACATAAATGTTGAGTATGAATACGAATAAGAAGGAAGCGATTTTGATCCAGGATTCCATTATCTGATCCCAAAGCAATATACCTTCAGTCTGGTTGACTCCTATTGGTATAAAGAAAATCATCAGCCATATCAGGACAAAAATGGCTGATTCGATGAAAGTAAAACTGATTGATTTCTTTTTTGTGTCCTGCATGGAAAGCGTAAAAAGTTTGATGCAAATATAACCTTCATCACGTTACAACACAAATTATATCAGTATAAGCGCTGATTTTTTCAGTGAAATCCTTTCGCTTTTAAGACTTCCATTGCCTTCTGATATCCCAGATCGAAGATTTCCATCACCTTGTCGGTTTCAAACAGATCAAAGTCGTAGATATTTTCGGGTTCGATGAGGATGTCGCATAATGCTTTGTCGGCAAGTGTGTTTGCCCTGAACATGAAGTGGTAGGTTCGAAAAGCCACATCCATGATGTTGACTTTGTATTTCTTGGCAACGAGTGGACCGACGTTGACACCGATAACCAGATCGCAGTCTTCCCGAATGGTTGAAACAGGAAAGTTCTTTAGTAGTCCACCATCTACATAGTAATTGTTTTTGATTTTTTGAGGTACGAAAAGCACAGGGATACTACACGATGCTATGACTGGTTTCAATAAATTACCTTCTGAAAATGTTTCCGGAACACCTGTGTCGAAATTGGATGCGACAATTTTTAATGGGATTTGTAAGTCCTCGAAATTTTTTGCTTTCAATCTTTTTCCGAGAAACCGGGCAAAAGGTGCTATGCTGAAGAATCCACCGGCTGGTACATCCAGCTTAGTCATTTTTTTAAAACTGATGTCTTCGAACATTTGTGCTATTTCCAAGGGTTTATACCCATCAGCATATAAAGCTCCTATTATGGAACCTGCGCTCACCCCGGAAATGATCTCTGGTTTGATGTTTAATTCTTCCATTGCCATCAGAACACCAGCATGTGATATTCCCCGAATACCTCCGCCGCTTAATGCCAAACCGATTTTGTAAGCCATGTTTTTTAGTGGGTTAGTGGTTAGTTGATAGTGGTTAGTTCTCGTTGAGTTTGAATAGTTAAATGTGTAATTAACCACTAACCACTATCAACTGACCACTGATTATATCGAGTATTGCGAAAACTTCTCCATCACTTTGTCGTAATATGTTTTAGATACTGGAATGTCGGGTGCGTTTGGTGCATCAAGTTCCAGAAAAATGCCTGCTTTAGTTTTTCTGAGTACCTTTACTTTATCTAAGTTAATAATGTAGGAACGGTGACAGCGCACCAAAGGAGTTCCTTTCGTTAGGTTTTCTTCCATCCACTTCAATGAGTTCCTGATCAAAAAGTTAGCGATTTTTTCTTTGTTGATATAATGAATGGTGGCATAATTGTCCGCAGAGTCAATGTAGATTAAATTATCCAGCATGATCGAGATTTTCAATTCTCCTTTTTCGTCGGTAAAACCAATCAGGCCTTTTTTAGGTACATCTGGTTGTACGGGATTTACAATTCTTTCATTCAATAACCTGTTTTTTTCTTTCCACGAGAAATACAAAAAAGACATGGCGTAAGGTATTAATAACACCAAACTTGTATTGATAGTTGAATTCTTTAACAGGATGAAAAAGTCTCTATCCTCTCCCCCTTTCGGTACATACTTGGAAAAAAGAGCATAAAACATCGACATGGCAATGATTTCAGCAAATACCCATACCGTGTATTGCAGGTAGTTGATTTCATTTTTCCTCGTGTATAGTCCAAGAAACAAGCGACTTATAACAACAACAAGCATACCGGTCAGGATAATTATACTGGAAAAGAAGAAATAGTTGAAATCAGAGATATTCGGATACCAGTTTCTAGATCCAAAAGGCTGGAAGATATTAATAAA
>JAQWCZ010000101.1:4933-7248 GCA_028705705.1 Paludibacter sp. | reverse complement strand
GCGGGGTTTGGGACAAGCGGCGAAGGCTACGTTCGTTTTTCAGCCTTCGGAAGCCGCGAAAACACCATTGAAGCGATGAAACGCCTGGAGTGACAGCTCCTTATCTGACTTTTCGCACCTACTGTTACACCAGGTTTTTCTCCTTATAAAAGTTTAGGTTTAAGTTTAGTTTTTAGGTTTAATTAAAATTTTTAAGGTATGAAAAAAATGAAAATGTGGGCAATCATAGCAATTGCCGTGACAACAGTGGTGAGCGTAAAAGCTCAGGAAATTACCGCGAAAGCGGATCTGGTAAGCTCCTATGTCTGGCGCGGAACCCAGTATGCGGGTTTCTCGGTACAACCAAGCGTGACTTACACCGACGGAGGATTTTCTCTGGGAGCGTGGGGTTCCGTCGGAGTTAAGAATTCAGATGTTTTCGCTTACAGAGAAATGGATTTGTTTGCAAGTTATGCTTTTGATTTCGGTCTGACACTTGGATTAACCGATTATTACTATCCGGGTACAGATTATTTTGATGTTTCAGAAGTCACCGGTGCTCATGGTTTTGAAGTAAACCTCGGTTATGCAATCAAAGACTTCTCACTTTCAGCCAACTACATGCTCAATCAGGCAGGTGGTGCCGAAACAGCGGGTGGAGATACTTATTTTGAGTTGGGTTATGCTTTCAAAACGTTCAGCATCTTTGCAGGTGCAGGTAGCGGATGGCACACTCCCGATGGCAGTTTTGGATTAGTAAACGTAGGACTGAAAACTACGAAAGAAATCAAGTTCTCCGATTCTTTTTCACTTCCATTGACCGGAAGCGTCGTACTGAATCCGACAACTCAGCAATTCTACGTAGTAGCAGGGATTTCGTTATAAATTGAGTTTTCTGATAATTACAACGCATTGATGTAAAAAAATCAGATTCTATTCATTAAAAAATTAAAGACATGAAAAAAATTGAAGCAATTATACGGAAAACCAAATTCGACGACGTAAAAGAAGCACTTGATACCATTGATATCGAATGGTTCTCCTATTACGACGTAAGGGGCGTTGGTAAAGCCCGCGAAGGAAGAATATATCGTGGCGTAATTTACGACACAAGCTATATCGAAAGGACACTGATCAGTATTATTGTTCGCGACAAAAATGTTGAAAAAACGGTCAAAGCCATTCAACAGGCAGCACAAACAGGCGAAATCGGTGATGGACGAATCTTCATTATTAATGTTGACGACGCCATCAGAATACGCACAGGAGAAAGAGGCGACATTGCCTTGTACAACGCTGAAAACGAGAAATAATAAGGATTAAAATATTAAATTTTAAGCATATGGCAGAAATATTAGATACATTGGCTACAACAGCCGGTGACAGCATAGCAAATATCCCGGCTACCGTCAGCACTGATTCTATCATGAACAGCCTGTCGACCGCCACAAGTACAATAGCAGATATGGCTTCCTCAATAGATACAGTTTGGGTTTTAGTCGCCGCAGCATTGGTTTTCTGGATGCAGGCCGGCTTCGCCCTGGTGGAAGCAGGTTTTACACGGTCAAAAAACACGGTCAACATCATCATGAAGAATCTGATTGACTTTGCTTTTGGATCGATCGCATTTCTTTTGGTTGGATTTGGACTTATGTTTGCTTCCAACAATGGATTCATGGGCACATTCACCATCTACAACAACAGCATCTGGAGCGGAGGAATTCCTGCGGAGGCATTTCTCATCTTTCAAACTGTTTTTGCCGCCACTGCAGCAACAATTGTTTCAGGAGCGATGGCCGAAAGAACCCATTTTGTTTCTTATGTGATCTACAGCATAGTGATTTCGGCGGTAATCTACCCGATTTCCGGTCACTGGATATGGGGAGGCGGATGGCTTTCTTCATTAGGATTTCACGACTTCGCAGGTTCAACGGCAGTTCACTCCTTGGGTGGCTGGATCGGTTTAACCGGAGCTATCATGCTCGGACCACGTATCGGTAAATTCAAAGGCAAAAAAGTCATGGCAATTCCCGGTCATAACCTGACCTTCGGTGCTTTAGGCGTATTTATCCTCTGGTTAGGATGGTTCGGCTTCAACCCCGGATCGCAATTAGCGGCCAATGGATCAGGAAATGCAACCGCTATTTCGCACATATTCCTGACCACCAACCTGGCGGCGGCGGCTGGAACGGTCGTTACATTGCTTTTAACCTGGTGGAAATATGGAAAACCATCCCTCAGTATCACCCTCAACGGAACTTTGGCTGGTTTGGTTGCCATTACCGCCGGATGTGACGTTGTAAGTCCGTGGGGCGCGCTGGCAATTGGAGCAATGG
>JAQWCZ010000101.1:0-4923 GCA_028705705.1 Paludibacter sp. | reverse complement strand
TGGCATCGTATTGGTATTCGGTCTCCGATTAATTGAAAATGTGCTGAAAATTGACGACCCTGTAGGCGCAGCAACCGTCCACGGTCTTAACGGCGCTTTCGGAACACTTATGGTAGGCCTATTCTCCACTTCTTCTGGCTTATTCTACGGGTTTGGTGCCAGCTCGTTTTTTGTACAATTAACAGGCGTTTTAGCAGTAGCTGCGTGGGGAATCGGAACCGGATTTATCCTTTTCTATTTACTTAAAAAGACAATCGGACTCAGGGTGCATAAAAGAGTGGAAGAAGAAGGACTCGATATTTACGAACATGGAGAAACGGCGTATAACTAATTGTCTACGGTCAGCCGACGTCATTTAACCGAAAACACGGTGAAGTTCTTGGATTTAATCGTGTGTTTTTTAGTTTTATTGTTTCAGACAGGCTACTTCGTGAGAAATGGCCTGTCTTTTTAACAAATTTACAGAAAAGTATGTATCTTTGCAGATTAAAAAACTAAGAAAGACATCCATAAGATTTTATGCTTTATAACATATAAATCTTTTTTTATTCGGATTTGTAAGTAAAAAACAAACATTGAATATCAAATTGAAACATCTGTTTATAAAAATAAACAATTAACAATATAAATGACAATATAAATAACATTATTATTATTTTTGCAAACAATAGCTATCATAAAGTTATCCGTAATGTATTTTTAAATAACAATAAGATATTAAACAAACCACAAAATATAACAATTATGTCATCACTCAGATTTAAAGCAGTAGAAGAAGCTTACAAGAAAAAAGCGTTGTGTGTAGAAGCTCCGGGCGTACTCACATCCGACTATTTTGGTAAATATGTATTTAACCGTGCTACTATGGCAAAATACCTATCCAAAGAGACCTTGAATTATGTTCAGGATGCTGTTGACAATGGTGTGGCATTGCAAAGAGGTATCGCTGATCACGTTGCTGCCGGCATGAAACGCTGGGCGATGGAAAAAGGTGCAACACATTATACACACTGGTTTCAGCCGTTGACAGACGGAACTGCTGAAAAGCACGATTCATTCATCGACTACATCGGCGCACCGGGTGAAGGCATTATCGAAGATTTTTCTGGTAAACTGCTGGCTCAACAGGAACCTGATGCTTCTTCATTCCCCAGTGGAGGTATTCGTAGTACTTTTGAAGCGCGTGGTTATACGGCCTGGGACCCTTCATCACCTGCTTTCGTAATGGATGATACACTGGTTATCCCAACCATCTTCATCTCTTACACCGGCGAATCGCTTGACCTGAAAGCTCCTTTGTTGAAAGCCCTGAGTGCGGTTGACAAAGCAGCAACAGCCGTATGTAAGTATTTCGATCCTACTGTTAAAAAAGTAGTTTGTTACTTAGGATGGGAACAGGAATATTTCTTAGTGGATGAAGGTTTGTATGCTACCCGTCCGGATTTGGCCCTAACCGGCAGAACCTTGCTGGGTCACGAATCGGCTAAAAACCAGCAGTTAGAAGACCATTACTTTGGTGCTGTACCCTCCAGGGTGGCTGCCTATATGAAAGACCTGGAGTTTGAAGCGTATAAATATGGTATCCCCTTAAAAACAAGACACAACGAGGTGGCTCCGAACCAGTTTGAATTGGCTCCTATTTTTGGCGAAGCCAACTTATCGAACGACCAGAACCTGCTGATTATGTCGCTGATGAAAAAAATCGCCCGTCGCCATAGTTTCCGTTTGCTGTTGCACGAAAAGCCTTTCGCAGGGGTGAACGGTTCTGGTAAACATAACAACTGGTCACTGGGAACAAACACAGGTGTTGGTCTGCTTACCCCGGGCAAAACTCCGGAAGAAAACCTGCAGTTTATCACTTTTCTTGTAAACATCCTAATGGCTGTTTACAAACACAACGGATTGCTGAAGGCTTCGATTATGACTGCTAACAACGCACACCGGCTGGGCGCTAATGAAGCGCCACCGGCCATTGTTTCAGCCTTTCTGGGTTCACAGATTACGGCTGTACTCGATAAACTAGGAAAAAGCACCTCTGACGAAGCCATCGTGATGGACGATAAAAAAATACTGAAATTGGGCATTCCTCATATTCCGGAAGTGTTGCTGGATAATACCGACCGTAACCGGACTTCTCCGTTTGCCTTCACCGGTAACCGCTTCGAATTCCGTGCAGTAGGTTCTTCGGCGAACTGTTCTTCCGCTTTAATCGCGTTGAACAGTGCAGTTGCAGCCCAGTTGGAAGATTTCAAAGTAGCTGTCGATGGCAAAATTGCTGCCGGTGCTACCAAAGAAAAAGCCATCTTCGAAGTGATCAAAGAATACATCAAAATTTCTAAACCGATTCGTTTCGACGGCAACGGCTACAGTGATGCCTGGAAAGAGGAAGCTGCTAAACGAGGACTGGACTGTGAAACCAGTGTACCGGAAATCTACAAGGCATATACCACGCCGGAATCAATCGCTATGTTCAAAAAAGTGGGTGTATTATCTGAAAAAGAATTACATGCCCGTAATGAAGTGAAATGGGAGACTTACACGAAGAAAATCCAGATTGAAGCGCGCGTACTGGGCGATTTGTGTATGAACCACATCATTCCGGTAGTTACAAAATATCAGTCACTCTTGCTTGACAACGTATCTAAAATATACGGAATCTATCCGGCAGATAAAGCTGAAGAACTTTCATCCATGAACAAATCGCTGATTGAAGAAATTTCAACCCGGATTTGCAAGATTAAAAACAACGTGGATGCCATGGTGGAAGCGCGCAAGATTGCAAATAAAATAGAACATGAATATGATAAAGCGAAAGCTTATCACGATGAAGTATTCCCTTACTTTGACAAAATCCGTTATGACGTCGACAAACTCGAAATGATCGTTGACAACCAGATGTGGACGCTGCCAAAATACAGAGAATTACTTTTCATCCGATAAGTCCACTTTTCTAAAAATCTATCTCTTTAACAGCGGAATATCCTGACCGGTATTCCGCTGTAATAAACAATAAAACAAATTGCACATGCAGTTTGACATGGGATTTCACACCCATTCACAGATTAAAGACATGAACAGAAACCCACTACAAATCAGCGAAATAGAACAGCAATCGCTGTACTCATTTCAAAACGAACACGATGCCTGCGGTGTTGGACTGGTGCTCAATCTTTACGGCGAAAAATCGCATGAGATTGTTGAAAAAGGCATGCAGGTATTGGAAAACATGGTACACCGCGGAGCCGAAAGCGCCGATAACAAAACGGGCGACGGCGCCGGAATCCTGGTTCAAATCCCGCACGAATTTATCCTGCTTCAGGGTATTCCTGTACCTGCCAAAGGTAAATACGGTACTGGTCTCGTTTTCCTTCCGAAAGAAGCACAAAAAGCGGCTTTGTGCCTGCATGTCATCAAAGAAAATGTTGAGAAAGAAGGTTTGCAACTGCTGGCTATCCGGGATGTACCTGTAAACAGTGACATCCTGGGGGCTATCTCAGCTTCCAACGAACCGCTCATCAAACAGATTTTCATCACCGGCGCTACCAGCCAACAGGCGCTGGAATCGAAACTCTACGTTGTCAGAAAAAAAATTGAACATGCCATCCTGAAATCCAATCTAGCCAAAGACAGAAGTTTCTACATGGTAAGTCTTTCCACCCGCCAGATGGTGTACAAAGGCATGTTGACTTCCCTGCAATTACGGGAATACTATCCTGATTTATCTAATCCACATTTCACCAGCGGTATCGCGCTGGTGCATTCCCGTTTCAGCACGAACACCTTCCCGACCTGGGATTTGGCGCAGCCGTTCCGTCTGCTCGGGCACAATGGTGAAATCAACACCATCCGCGGCAACCGTTTGTGGATGGAATCACGCGAAAGTGTGCTGAAATCCGACCAACTGGGCGACCTGAAAGCCCTGATGCCGATTGTACAACCCGGCATGAGCGATTCAGCTTCGCTGGATAACGTACTCGAATTCTTGGTGATGTCGGGCAAAAGCCTGCCACACGCCATGGCCATGCTCGTACCCGAAAGCTGGAACGACAAGAACCCGATTTCCGACAACCTGAAAGCTTTCTACGAATACCACTCCATGTTCATGGAACCGTGGGACGGTCCGGCCACCCTGCTTTTCAGCGACGGTCGCTATGCAGGTGGTATGCTCGACCGTAACGGTCTGCGTCCCGCCCGTTATCTCATTACCCACGACGACCTGATGGTGATTGCGTCTGAAACCGGAACGATTGATTTCGAAGCCTCCAGGATAAAGGAAAAAGGCAGATTGAAACCGGGTAAGATGATTATGATTGATACCGAAAGAGGTGAAATCTACTACGACCGCGATCTCAAAGAAGGCCTGGCAAAAGCTTTCCCATACAAAGAATGGCTCGACAAAAACCGCATCAATTTAGATCAAATATCATCCGGTAGAACGGTTAAAACCGACATCAGCAATTACAAAACCTTGCTGACTGCTTTCGGATATTCACGGGAAGACATCGAGAAACTGATGATCCCGATGGCGGAAGGCGGACAGGAACCTGTTTCGTCGATGGGTAACGACGTGGCCCTGCCGGTGTTCTCCGACAAACCGCAACGTTTGTTTAACTACTTCAGGCAGCAATTCGCACAGGTGACCAACCCGCCTATCGACCCGATTCGCGAGGAACTGGTGATGTCGCTCACGGCTTACGTGGGCTCTGTACACACCAACCTGCTGGAACCGGCTCCCGAAATCTGCAAGATGGTAAAACTGAAAAGTCCGGTACTCACCAACGCACAATTCGACATCTTACTGCACCTGCAATACAAAGGCTTCTCCACGGCTGTGCTGCCCATGCTTTTCAAAGCGAAAGACGGCAAGAAGGGATTAGAGAAAGCAGTGAAAGAACTATGCCTCGCCGTTGAAAAAGCGGTGGA
>JAQWCZ010000100.1 GCA_028705705.1 Paludibacter sp. | reverse complement strand
AAAGGCCATTCTCATGTCTCCCTTCAGGTGATAGCTTTATAATAAACTATATTTGACTTCCGAGTTGCTTGATGATACAAGGGGGATTTATACCTTGTCGGGTGGTTTGTTTTCAGGGAATAAATCTGGAAAAACTTTTATCGAAAGTACAGGCATCGTAATTTTACAACTAATTGAAAGAGAATAGTTATACAAAGTTTTAAACGAGAAAAATTTAGGGACGGATGTGCCTTTGAGTGATAATCAGGCATGTAAATTCAATTAGTAAATGCACCTTTTTACATAACAACAACAGCAACAATTTAAATGCTGCAATGTCCGGTTTTATCTATAGCGACAGAAAAACCTCAGTTAAAGGAACAGATACGGAATATAGAGGTATTTATGATTTTACATTACAAAAAGGTTGGAACGAATTAGTAAAGAAAAAAATTGACAATCCGGACTATAATGGCTCTGTTTCAAATATGGTTACATCAGACATGAAATGAAGATTTTTTGAAGAATGATTTAAGGTCATTGTTTTTTCAACCTTTGTTACGCATAAATTTTGTCGTATGCCAGATTTTTATCAACAGCTCCTTTCTTATAAAAAAAGCGACCCATCTTATCAAAACTTGCAAAGTTTGTAAGTTTTGATAAGATAATGGCAATGCCAGTGGTAACTTTGGATATTTGGCATTCTACGAAACAAGAGAGTTACGTTTTTCACCTCTCACTAATCTACTGTTTCTCAGTCAGATACTTCCAAAACCTCACCGGTAGGTGTTGTCGGTGAAGTTTGGGATTAATTCTTTCCTTGATGGTCATGGATTTGAAATAACTTTTCCATAAATGCTGGAATAGTTGTTCTTCAGAGTCAAGCAAATCCACATTCACTTTTCCTTCCTGAGTCAGGGTATCACGATCTAATGTTATTTCGGTCGTTTCTTTCAGATTGTAGAAATAGCCGTAATCCCGTTTGGTATCGTAAATAATCCACTGCTGATCAGCAAAGCGTTTGGTAAAGTGTTCCAGTGTGAGTGGTAATACATTGTGTTCAGGCGCTATTGGTGCGAAGAACATACCATCAGCCGTTTTCTGAAAACGCACAAATTCAATGACTCGTTGTTTCTCCCTGTTCACTTTTTGAGCAATGTTGCGAACTTGTAATACATCCTCATCTGCAAAGTTCATTTCTATGGATGTTTTGTTATCGAACACCTTTCTTATATATTTGAATATCGTCTCGTCGCAACCATTAATTTCAGACAACCATACATAAGAAAGCATGTTGCGGGTGATGGGCATCGTTTTTTTTTCCAGCCCTTTCCAGACACGACCTGATTTTTTTGTATCGGTTATCACGGTGTGACATTCTTCAACAAACAAAGGTTCAATTTCGCCGGATGATAGTAATTTCGCCGGAAATGTGTTGCGGTTGTAGGCATCAAAAATTGCAGTGAGCAATCCTTCAAAAGTTTTATCGTAGCGGAATACAATCATAAGCTTATTCAGGAAAAATTAGTGACATTTGCTGTAAATCAGGCTGTTTCTGATCTTTCTTTTTGGGTATCAGCAGATTTTTGATATATTCCGGTGAAGTATCGTTGACCGTATTTAAACCAGATAATTCATTACAGGTGATGAAGTATTGCGCTTTTTTCATGACAATGCCAATTTTTTTCAAATCACGGGCATTCAATCTGGCATACTTGCGCGAAACCACAATCAGTTTCGCAGATTTAACACCGATGCCCGGTACGCGAAGCAGGTCACGATATGCTGCTTTATTAATATCCACAGGGAAGAATTCCGGATGACGCAATGCCCAGGATAGTTTAGGATCAATTTCAAGATCTAAATCGGGGTGCTTATCATCCACAATCTCATCTATGTTGAACTCATAAAAACGAAGTAACCAATCGGCTTGATATAAGCGGTTTTCACGAACCAGTGGCGGTTGTTTCAACGCCGGAAGTCGGTTGTCGTAGCCATTCACAGGAATAAACCCTGAATAATATACCCGTTTCATTCCAGGTTGATTATACAGAAAATCAGCGGTTTTCAAAATTTGCTTGTCGCTTTCATCAGTGGCTCCGACTATCATTTGCGTACTTTGTCCGGCGGGTACAAAACGTTGTACGAAGCGTGATTTTTTTCTCTCTTCAACATTTTCAATTATACCCTGTTGGATGAATTGCATGGGCTTAAAAACGCTTTCGTGGTCTTTTTCAGGCGCAAGCAGTTTTAGGTTTTTTTCTGTCGGGATTTCGATGTTGACACTCAAGCGGTCGGCATACAAACCGGCTTCGTGTACAAGTTGCTGACTACAACCCGGAATGCTTTTCATGTGGATATAACCATTGAAACGATGAATGGTGCGTAATTCCTTAATCACCCTGACCATCCGCTCCATGGTGTAATCCGGATTGTTGATTACACCGGAACTGAGGAAAAGCCCTTCGATGTAGTTGCGGCGATAAAATTCTATAGTCAGTTCAACCAATTCATCTACTGAAAAAGTGGCTCTGCGAATGTCGTTACTTCGCCTGTTGATGCAATAGGCACAATCGTAAATACAGTAGTTGGTCAGCATGATTTTTAACAGGGAAACACACCGCCCATCCTCGGTAAAACTATGACAAATGCCCCAGCCCGTAGTATTGCCTATACCACCCGCAATATTTTTGCGCGTGGTACCGCTGGAAGCACAGGATACATCGTATTTGGCTGATTCCGCGAGGATTTGCAGTTTGGCTAAGGCTTCTTCTTTCATATCATGCAAATGTAAAAGAAATGGGTGGAAAAACTTCTTAAAAAATGATTAAAAATGCAGATATGTTGAAAACAAATTCCATATTTTAAGAAATCTTTCCTAAATTAGCAGGCTAGTAAAATTTTCATCTACAGTCATGACCCCCAAAACGAAGATAATACTCTTTTCTTCCATCGTAATTTTATTACTTGGAATTGTGTTCTTTCCAAAGATTAAAAGTCTTTTCAACAAAGGAGAGATACAAACTGCAACAACACAGAAGCCAACTCAACAAAACCGCAGGCAACTGAATGTCAATGCCATGGTGCTGAAACCTCAAAAGCTGACCGATGTTTTTCGAACCAAGGGTCAGTTGCTTCCCGATGAAGAAGTTGATTTGTCTTTTGAAGCTTCCGGCAAAATAACCAACATTTATTTTAAGGAAGGAACCTTCGTGAAAAGAGGAACATTACTCGCTAAAGTAAATGATCAGCCCTTGCTGGCTGAACTCAAAAAGTTAGAAGCGCAAATACCGCTGGCTCGTGAAAGGGTAAACCGTCAACGAACCTTGCTTGACAAGGATGCAGTTAGTCAGGAAGCCTATCAAGCCGTTACCACCGACATGGATAAGCTGATGGCTGATATTGACCTGGTAAAAGCCAGAATTCAACAAACCGAACTGAGAGCTCCTTTCGATGGCATCATCGGATTGAGATGGGTAAGTGAAGGAGCTTTTGCTTCGACCGGTACGGTGGTTGCCAGACTAACCAAGATATCACCGCTCAAAATTGAATTCTCGGTAAACGAACGTCACGCCAACAACATCAGACCTGGAACCCGAATAGGTTTTGTTGTAGAAGGAGATGAAACGATTTACACAGCCAATGTTTATGCCATTGAAACAACTTTGGATGAAAAAACACTTTCACTGAAAGCCCGTGCTCTGTATGAAAACCCGGGTGGGAAGCTAAGGCCTGGTCGTTCGGCTTCCATTGAAATCGTTTTAAGGGAGATAGACAATGCTATCGTGGTACCAAGTATTTCAATTGTTGCTGAAATGGGAAGAGATCTGGCTTTTGTATATAAAAATGGAAAAGCCCGTCAGATGAAAATCAGAAAAGGATTGCGCACGGCATCATCTGTGCAAATTTTACAGGGGCTACAGACTGGAGACACCTTGTTGACAACCGGGGTGATGCAGCTTCGTGACGGACTTGATGTTATAATCAGCAATTTAGTTGAGCATGACGCAGAATAATCAAATATAACAGGAGGAGATTTTACTGATGAATATATCCGAACTAAGCATAAAACGTCCTGTACTCGCTACTGTTTTTATCCTGATAATTTTATTACTTGGAATAATTGGTTATAGTTACATGGGAGTACGGGAATATCCGAATGTTGACAATCCCATCATCAATGTTTCAGTTACTTATCCGGGAGCTAATGCAGAAATTATTGAAAAACAAATAACAGAGCCGCTGGAACAACAAATTAACGGAATTCCCGGTATCCGGTCGCTGACCAGTAGAAGTCGGCAAGGATCCAGTAACATTACGGTTGAATTTGAATTGAGCGTTGACCTTGAAACGGCTGCTAATGATGTACGCGATAAAGTTTCAAGGGCACAAAGATACCTGCCTCGTGATTGTGACCCACCAACAGTGTCAAAAGCCGATGCAGATGCCAACCCAATCATGCAAATCACGGTTCAGAGTGAAAAGCGCTCTTTGCTGGAACTGACAGAGATAGCAGAGTTGACTGTTAAAGAACGGCTGCAAACCATCCAAAATGTAAGTGCGGTTGAAATCTGGGGAGAAAATCGCTACTCCATGCGCTTGTGGCTCGATCCGGTGAGGATGGCTGCGTACGATGTGACGCCTATAGACGTGAAAAGAGCCATCGACAGTGAAAATGTGGAATTGCCCTCCGGAAGCATTGAAGGTGACAAGCTGGAATTGACCATCAGAACACTGGGATTGATGGAAACACCTGAGGAATTCAATAATCTTATCATTAAAGAAGACAATTTCAGGATTGTACGTTTCAAAGATATCGGGGAAGCTGAACTGGATGCTGAAGACAGAAAAAATATATTACGGCTGAATGGGGTACCTATGGTGAGTGTCGTAGTAATTCCTCAACCCGGAGCCAATCAGATTGAGATTTCAGATGAAGTGAAATTGAGGTTAGAGCAAATGAAAAAAGATTTGCCGGAAGATGTGCATGCAGAGATTGTTTTTGACAACACCCGTTTTATCCGGGCATCGATAAAAGAAGTTCAGGACACCGTATTTGTGGCATTTCTGCTCGTGATCATTATCATTTTTATGTTCCTGCGTGACTGGCGTGTAACATTAATACCTATTGTAGTTATTCCCGTTTCACTAATCGGAACATTCTTCATCATGTATCTTGGGGGCTTTTCGATAAACGTATTATCAATGTTGGCAGTAGTGCTTGCGGTTGGACTGGTAGTGGATGATGCGATTGTTATGACAGAGAATATTTATCAGAAAATTGAAGTGGGGATGTCTCCCATTCGGGCAGGAATTGAAGGTTCAAAAGAAATTTTCTTTGCTATCATCTCGACAACTATTACGCTTGTATCTGTTTTCTTCCCTATCGTTTTTCTCGAAGGGATTACGGGACGATTATTTCTCGAATTTAGTATCGTAGTTTCAGGTGCGGTGATTATTTCAGCTTTTGTCGCGTTGACTTTTACCCCGATGCTTGCTTCCAAATTACTGAAACGAAGAGATCAACATAACTGGTTATACCGGAAAACAGAGCCGTTTTTTGTCTGGATGAACCGGATTTATGAAAGTTCTCTCGGGTATTTTCTGAAACATAAATGGATTGCCTTGATTGCTATTGTCATAACCATGGGATTGATCGGTCTTTTATGGATTTACATTCCGGAAGAAATGGCGCCATTGGAAGACCGGTCACAAATCACCATCAGAACTTCAGCTCCGGAAGGGGCAACTTATGAATTTGTGCGGGATTATACAGATAAGATTTCGCAAATAGTGGATAGTGTTGTACCAGAAAAAGAGTCAAACATCTCCATGTCCCGAAGTACCTTCGGAATGGTCAGGGTTATGTTACCGGATATAAAACAACGAAAAAGATCGCAAATGGAAATCGCGGATGAACTATCGTCGGAAGTCAGAAAAGAAACCGAAGCCCGGGCGTTTGTTCAACAACAATCAACTTTTGGTGGCAGACGGAGTTCCATGCCGGTGCAATATGTTCTTCAATCACCAACCATCCAAAAGCTGGAAGAAGTAATACCGGTATTCATGGAAAAAGTAAACGAAAATCCGAAGTTCCAGATGGCAGATGTGAACCTCAAATTTACCATGCCCGAAACGCGCATCAATATCGACCGGGATAAAGCTATTTTACTCGGAGTTAGTACCCGCGACATTGGTGAAACCCTGCAATACGCGTTGAGTGGTCAACGTATGGGTTATTTCTACATGAACGGGAAGCAATACCAGATTCTGGGTGAAATCAACCGTCAACAACGTAATACCCCACTCAATCTTAAAACAATCTATCTTAAAAACAATCAGGGTCAGATGATTCAGCTTGATAACCTGGTTGAACTG
Organism: Paludibacter sp.; assembly: GCA_028705705.1. GTDB lineage: Bacteria > Bacteroidota > Bacteroidia > Bacteroidales > Paludibacteraceae > Paludibacter. Next base: position 995 of record JAQWCZ010000100.1, on the reverse strand, counting down.
GAGGAAACAGTGGCTCCCCCACAGTTATATCGCTACAACCGGTTTAGTGCGGCAACAATCTCCGCAGGGATAGCACCGGGTGTAACCCTGGGCGAAGCGCTGGATGAAATGGATATAATCGCCAAAGAAACCCTGGATGATACATTCAGAACGGCATTGGCAGGAGATTCCAAAGATTTCAGGGAAAGCTCTTCCAGTCTGATGTTTGCTTTTATCCTGGCACTGGTGTTGATTTATCTTGTATTGGCAGCTCAATTTGAAAGTTTCAAAGATCCTTTTGTAATCATGCTTACTGTGCCGCTTGCACTAGCCGGAGCCTTAATTTTCATGTGGCTCGCGGACATCACCATGAATATTTTTAGCCAAATCGGTTTGATTATGCTAATTGGTCTGGTTGCTAAAAACGGGATTCTCATCGTTGAATTTGCTAATCAACGACAAGCCGGTGGAATGAATATCCTAAGTGCTGTGGCAGGTGCGTCTATTCAACGTTTACGACCAATCTTGATGACCAGTTTCTCCACCATACTTGGTTTGTTGCCTCTGGCGTTTGCAAGCGGTGAGGGTGCAAATGGACGAATTGCTATGGGTGTAGCCGTTGTAGGTGGCATCCTGATATCTACCTTTCTGACTTTATTCATCGTTCCTGCTATGTATTTGTATATTTCATCCGACAGATCGAAGAAAAAAGTACAGGAGTACTGATACAATTAAACCTGACAGGTTTTCAAAACCTGTCAGGTTTAATAAAAAAATCAATATAAAATGAAACAAATACTGTTCATATTGCTCATTTTCTCTAATGTTTCGCATGCTGAGGGTGTAATTAATCTAAAGCAGTTAATCGAAAAAGGGTTGGAACAAAACTTCCAGCTCAGGATGGTACGTAACGAACAAAAAATTACGGATAATAATGCCACTCCGGGAAATGCGGGCTACCTGCCGACTGTTGATCTAAATACGACGCTGGGGGGTACTGACGGAAATGCCGGTCA
>JAQWCZ010000099.1 GCA_028705705.1 Paludibacter sp. | reverse complement strand
TTATGTGAACTCATATGACCTATATGGTTATATACTATTTAATAACCACCATCGTGGCGCCAAAACCATACTCCCGAAAAGAAGCATCCTGATAATAATAAGACTTGTAGCGTGTTTTCAGCAGCTTCATGATTTCATTGCGCAATACGCCTTCTCCTTTTCCGTGGATAAATACAATTTTTTGTCCTTTCTTATGTTTATTTTCGTCAATCACACCATGGAACTTATCCAACTGCAACTGCAACATATCGGCATTGCTCATTCCAGTGGTATTATCCACCAGTTCGTGGATGTGTAAGTCTACCTCGATGACTTTCGGATTCAACTGCGTTTTCTGACGTTGCGGTTTGGGTGTTTCAACCGGTTCTTTGCTCAGCATCGCTTTCTTAATCTCGTCCGATGATATCTCGGGTATTCCGGATTTCGGTTTCACTAAATCAAAGAACATAGCCAATTCATCGAAATAATCATTTTCGGTGAAACTATGCAATTTATAAAACTTCATCGGTGCAATTCCTAAACTCAAATCGATAGCCGCCTGTGGCACATAGACTTTACCTTGCTTATAGGGCACGATCTGCATTTGCAGGTTTTCCCAGTCATTCAGATCGGCATTGGCGATGCGCGATATCTCTTCCTGTATATTCGGTTCGATGATGCCGTTGGCGACTGACCTGCGCTGTTGCTTCTCACCAATTACCAGGTTGTAAAACAGGAAATAATTACTGTCGTTAATCAGCAGGCAGTCATACTGACTGGTTTGCAGGTTCCTGATATCAACCGGAATAAAAGCCAGCAACGCACGCAATTCATCACCATCCGCTGTTTCAATGATTTCAACCGGCTTTGGGATTTCAATATTTACCTTTTGCACAGGTTCTTCCGACGGAATATCCACTACCAGTTTCGAACTAAAATCCTTTAGTGGAAAATTAGTTTCCTGATTTACCCGGGGCACTGCCACGCACTCGCGTTCCAAAGCCGGAATTTCGAAGCCATCTTCGTCTTCTACATATATGATACCTTTTTGTGTATCGATGCGGGTTACGACCCCACCACCCACGGCATTCAGGAAGCGAACGGTGTCGCCTTTTTGTATGTTGTTTTTTTGCATGTTGAAATCATTTTTTACCACAAAAGGCACAAAAGAAAGCCCAAAGAATCACAAAAGAAAATGACTTACTTTTATTGCTTAAATGTATGCGAAGTTAATTGAATAATTGTAAATCGTAAATATGTAAATGGTCAATATTCTATTTAATTCTTTTGTGCCTTTTGTGGTTAATTTTATTACTTTTGCACAAAAATACAACAATTTACTGATTCCCGTGAACAAAGATTTCAACAGCAACCCCATTTTGATAGGTGATTACGATTATCCTTTGCCTGATGAACGCATTGCAAAGTACCCGTTGAAAGAGCGGGATCAGTCGAAATTACTTGTTTATTGCAATGGTGAAATCAGCGAAGATGTTTTTATGAATGCGGTGAATCACCTTCCTGAAAACGCTTTGCTGGTATACAACAACACGAAGGTCATTCATGCCCGGTTGTTGTTTCAGAAAAAGACCGGAGCGCAAATTGAGGTGTTTTGTCTGGAACCACTTACTCCTTCCGATTATGCTTTATCGTTAAGTTCAACGGAAGGTTGTACCTGGAAATGCATGGTCGGCAACCTGAAAAAGTGGAAACAGGGCAGATTAACAAAAACCATCTCCATTGGCCGACAAACTTTTGAATTGAGCGTTTCCCTGTTAGCATCAGCAGGCAACACCCATCAAATTAGGTTCGACTGGGACAATATGCACATCAGTTTTGCTGAAATACTGGACAACGTGGGTGAGTTGCCGATTCCGCCCTACCTACACCGAAAAACAGAGGAAAGTGACAAAACAACTTACCAAACAATTTACTCAAAGATTAAAGGTTCGGTTGCTGCACCTACGGCCGGATTGCATTTCACGGAACAGGTACTTGACAGTTTGAAAAAAAAGAACATCCAAACCGAGGAACTGACTTTACACGTGGGTGCAGGGACTTTCCAACCGGTAAAGGCGACTGATATCTCCGATCATGAAATGCATGCCGAGGTGATTTCAGTCAGAAAAGAGACTATTGAAAAGTTGCTGCAACACACCGGTAATGTGATCGCGGTAGGAACAACATCGGTTAGGACATTGGAAAGCTTGTTTTACATTGGGATACAAATCCTCAATGACAAAGTTGCACCTGACAAATTGATCCGGGTAGAGCAATGGGAGCCTTATCTGCAAAAAACTGACATTTCGACCGATAAGGCTTTACAGGCAATATTAAATTATCTTAATAATCATCAATTGACTGTTTTACATGCACAAACCCAAATCATCATCCATTCGGGCTATACTTTCAGGGTAATCAGGGGCATGTTTACCAATTTTCATCAACCCAGAAGTACCTTGTTATTATTGGTTTCTGCATTCACAGGTGCAAATTGGAAAAATATTTACGATTACGCCCTATCGCATGACTTCCGGTTTTTGAGCTATGGGGACAGTTCGTTGTTGTTAAAATGAAAACTGACAGGCCTGGAGATGGCAGGAAAATTGAAATAAGTGGTTAGTTAGTAGGGGCGCAATGCTTGCGCCCAATAGTGGTTAGTTTAACAGTTTTAAGGGTTTAAAAATTTAATTTACAACAACATGATTTGGATTATTTTTGGTGTAACTGCTTTAGTGAGTTTCTTAATTCAAAGCAGTCTTAAATCGAAGTTTAAAAAATACTCGAAGATTCCGGTGGAATTAACCGGCAGGGATATCGCTTATAAAATGCTACAGGAAAACGGGTTGACAGATGTGAAAGTAACTTGTACATCCGGTCAGTTGACTGACCACTATAACCCGCTGACCAAAACAGTAAATTTAAGTGAAGGAGTTTATCATTCAGCCAGTGTGGCAGCAGCGGCTGTTGCAGCTCATGAATGCGGTCATGCCGTACAGCATGCCACGGCTTATGCACCTTTGCAAATGCGTTCACGTCTCGTTCCCGTGGTGAGTTTTGCCTCCAACTGGGTACAATGGGTATTGCTGGCTGGAATCATATTTCTGGAATCATTTCCGCAACTGTTGTTGATTGGCATTATTTTATTTGCCACTACGACACTTTTCAGTTTCATCACCTTACCCGTGGAAATCAATGCCAGTCAGCGTGCCCTTGCTTGGTTAAGCAATGCCGGCATCACAAATTATTCAACTCATGAGCCAGCAAAAGATGCATTAAAGACTGCTGCTTATACTTATGTGGTAGCTGCGTTGGGTTCTTTGGCAACCTTGCTTTATTATGTGATGATATTTATGGGTAGAAGAGACTAAACGTTATTTCAAACCTAATCTTCTTTTCCATGTGGGGATGTTCTCTGCTTTTTCGAGAACTTTCTCATCATCCAAATCTTCCAGATCGAGCGTTATCGTTTCAACTTCTTCGTCGATTTCTATTGGTAGTTCCGGTTGTTGTGCTGCACGCGATTTCTCCTGTGAAGATGGATAATAAGTTTGCATGGACTTCTCGATATCGGGGCGAGTTGGTTCATCATCCGGCTCAACTTCCGGTTGATCAGTAATTTCATTATCTCCATCGAAGGTCACCGTTCTCAATGCAGACCGCTGACTCATTTTTTTCTTCGCTGAAGCCGGCATACCCGGTATATCAGACACATCATAGCCGGTTGCAATCAGGGTTATCTTCACATTTTCACCCAGACTATCATCAAAAGCCGCACCCCAGATTACCTGGATATCATCTCCGATGGAAGCCATAAATTCATTAATTTCTTTGACTTCATCCATTTTAATCTGAAATTCCTGTGCGCTTGAACAGTATAGGTTCAGCAATACCTTACTTGCACCACTTACATCATTAGTATTTAACAACGGAGAGTTCAGCGCATCCTGTATCGCTTTGGTGATACGCTTTTCTCCTGAAGCATAACCAGTATTCATGATAGCCACGTTACCCTTACTCAGGATGGTGTACACATCAGCAAAGTCAGTATTGATATAACCTGGAACCGTTATTATTTCAGCGATACCCCTGGCTGCATTGGTCAGCACATCGTCGGCTTTGGCGAAAGCATTTGACAATTCAAGATCAGCAAAAATCTCCCGTAACTTTTCATTATTAATAACCAACAAGGCATCCACATGTTCACTCAAAGCAGCAACCCCTTCGAGCGCCTGGCGAATCTTCAGACTACCTTCAAATGCAAAGGGAATCGTCACGATACCAACCGTCAGTATACCTAACTCATGTGCAGCCTGAGCAACCACAGGAGAAGCTCCGGTACCGGTTCCACCCCCCATCCCGGCAGTAATGAAAACCATTTTTGTATTGTCTTTCAGCACATGCTTGATGCGGTCAATGGATTCTTCCGCAGCCTGTCGTGCAACTTCAGGATTACCCCCGGCACCCAATCCGGCACCCAATTGTATTTTGAGTGGAACCGGAGAATTTTGCAGGGCTTGGTTGTCAGTATTACATACGACAAACGACACATCCCTAAAACCCTGGTTGTACATGTGGTTTACGGCATTACCACCTCCACCACCGACACCAATTACCTTGATTATCGCAGGGTCAATCATGGGTAAATCAACTAATGGCAAAATATCTTCCATATTATATAAATTTTTTCTTATTGTTTATTTTTATTTTCTTCTGATAAATGATTATTCGTACCAGAAAACAGTTAAACTCTTAAACTACCCACTATTGGGCGCAAGCATTGCGCCCCTACTCCTTTTTCACCTCCATCTCAGTGTCTTCCTCAAAAAAACGGATAATACCCTGTGTAATTTTGTCTGTTATGGATTTACGCTTTGGTTTTTTTTCTACTTCGGTTTTCTCAATTACTTCTTTATGCTCCAGCCTGTAATCATGCGTCAAGATGATGGTACCAACCACCTGTGCGTACGATAAATCTGAAAATTTTCCAGGTGTATCAGAAGTCAGCCAACCCGAATGATCACCATATCGTGTTTGAATTCCGGATTTCTCTTCAATATATTCCCTGATTTGTGTTAATTTCGCTCCTCCACCCGAAATAATCACTCCATGTGGGATCTGATCCTCATATTGATTCAAGATTTTGAATATTGGCAGAAAAATTTCATCCAACCTCGACTCAATAATCATAGCCAAAAAAGATGTCGTAATAACAACCGGTTGATCTTCCGGGTGCCTTGCCGGAATCCTTACGTTTACAGGCGCATCGATCCTTGTTTCCATCGCAACACCTTTTTTGCATTTTAACTTCTCTGCATAAGCTTCGGTGATGCCTACTTCTTCTATATCTTTGGTGATATTTCGTCCCCCAAGTGGCACCACCAATAAGTATTGTAGTATCTCGTTGCGATAAATGGCAAGTGTGGTTGAAGAATCCCCCATGTTAATTATGGCGCAACCGGCCTGTCTGTCTTCTTCTTCTGTTACGGCTATTGCAAAAGCTTCTGCTGCCAGTGGCATGTGTTCCACCCGACAATTGTAAATCCTTTCGATACATTTGTGTAACTGAACTTTCATCTGTGCACTACCCACAACCAGGTGATAATTTCCGATAATATAGGTTCCATGATGCCCTTCCGGTTTTTCCATTTCCACCCCATCCACTTCATACACAACAGGAATGGTGTCATAAACCAGCATGTCCTGTGCCTGATATGATTTTTCACATTCCAAGGCCATAGAATCGATTATATCAGTCGTAATTTCTTTGGATTTGTTTAGTTTGCGACGTACTGAAGCATGTACGATTTTCATACTCTTGCCTCCGAATGCGGTGGAAAATTTCTTGATAGGTTCACGCAAGCCGGCGCTGTTTTGCAATTCTTTAAGCAATGCAACCACATTGAAAGCCGTTCCCGAAGGCTGACCGATGATGCCATTTTTTATCCCTTCAACCTTTCTGACCTCTTCTGATAAAATTTTAATGGCATTATCCTCCCTCACCTCAGCGGCAATAGCCCTGACTCCCGTGCCGGCAAAGTCAAAAGCAACCAATCTGTTTATCTCCTCTTTTCCTTTCATGCTCTTTTAAAAATCCGTTAACGTATGCTCATCGGGATTCCTAAAAATTGCTTTTTCTTCGTAACGTTCTCTCGCTAAAATGCTCATTTACTATAGTAAACTCCGCTTTTAGCTCGTTCGCAAGCCTTGAAAAATCTAATTTTCAGAGTCCCTTTCATTTCTTATTCCGACAATTTGATCATCGTACTGCAAGTCAATTTTATTATACCTGTTCCAGCCCATTACCTTGAAACCCTGTTTATAAAAACGGTAAACACGGTTTAGTTTTTCCTCATAATTATCCAAACTTCCCAGTAAAATTGCGGTATCTCCAACCCTGGGTACCAACTCTACTTTCATATCTTCATTAATATGGATCTGAGATATTTGTGCATTCCAAAAACTGTTTTTTTCGATAAAATCAACAAAATCAAACAAGGTACCCTGAGCCATCGATCGGGTCACCCTGCCTGTAACCACTGGAACATAAGCTACTGCATGCAAAGGCACCGGTAATATTTTTTTTTGTTGATCCACATAATAATTTTCATTGGTCATAACCAGAAACTTGGGTTCCCGTAGCGATACCTTTACAAACACACAGCCATCGGGGATATGATAACATACGGCTTTCTTTACCAAAGGATTTTGCTCCAGAAAACGTTCAATTTGCTCTGTTTGTAAGCGATTCAACGACTGACCGATGGGATGCAACTGATGATCCCGCAACATGTCGTTCAACTCTCCGGATTTAATCAGCTCTATCTTTCCATCTACCTCAATAACCAGGTTTTTACATTTGATGTCGTTCTCGTCCACCGAAAAACAGATCAGTGCGTAAACCAGATATCCCAACACGATTGTGACACCCGTTGTCAAAAGAATATAACTGATTACTTTTCGTTTCATATATTTACTGCCGCCCCTTCCAAAGGCTCCCCGGTATTTATTTTCTTCTGTTTGATAACTTTCCTGATTTCAGGAACCAGTGCATCAATATCGCCGGCACCGAATGTGACCAGCACTTCCAGATCATCTCTTTTTTCCAACAAACTGATTAATTCATTCTTCGGACAATATTCTTTTTTATTTAGCGTCATTTTATTCAGAATAAGTTCCGGATTAACTCCTTCAATTGGCAACTCACGCGCCGGATAAATATCCAGCAGAATCAATTCATCTAATGTTGACAACACCTGTGCAAATTCATCTGCAAAATCTTTGGTACGGGAATACAGGTGTGGCTGAAAAATCCCGGTGATCTTCCTTTCAGGATACATTTCTCTAATAGAAGTAATGCCAGCCTTCAATTCACTCGGATGGTGTGCATAATCATCAATATAAACCGTTTCTGCTGTTTGACACACGATATTAAAACGCCTGTAAACGCCGGAAAAAGAGGACAAACCTGTTCTCAATTCTTCCGAGGTCACCCCGCTCAACCAAGCCAGCGCCATGGCAGCCACG
>JAQWCZ010000098.1 GCA_028705705.1 Paludibacter sp. | reverse complement strand
TAAAACATCGGAGGGGATTTCTTAAGAGGTTCCCTCTTTTTTTAGCTATTTCTTTTTATCTTTACCGGACACTAATGATATTTAAATTTCCATTTTGAAATCCCAACTTTTTCTGCTATATTTGTCTGTTTTTTGAGCAGGTGGCTATTCATTTTGAGGATCCATACAATGCCCACGTAAACACCCTGCAATTAATTGAATACAAATAAGATAGAAAATAAAATGAGTGAAGAAGAAAAAGTGACGAACAATGCCTCATACGGCGCAAGCAGTATCCAGGTACTGGAAGGTCTTGAAGCGGTTCGGAAACGTCCGGCCATGTACATTGGTGATATTGGCGTGAAAGGGTTGCACCATTTGGTTTACGAAGTGGTGGATAACTCTATTGATGAGGCTATGGCGGGTCATTGCGATAAAATCGACGTGGTTATCAACGAAGATAATTCTATTACAGTTATAGATAACGGCCGTGGTATCCCGGTTGATTTACATGAAAAAGAAGGAAAATCAGCACTGGAAGTCGTGATGACGGTATTGCACGCCGGTGGTAAATTCGACAAAGACAGCTACAAAGTATCCGGAGGTCTCCACGGGGTAGGGGTTTCCTGCGTGAACGCGTTATCAACTTTGTTGCGCGTGGAAGTTGCCCGTGATGGCAAATTGTACATGCAGGAATTCGAGCGTGGCGCTCCTAAACATGATGTAAAAGTTATCGGTACATCAGAAAATACAGGGACATCGGTTACTTTTATCCCTGATGATACCATTTTTACTGAAACGGTTTTCAAAAATGAAATTCTGACGACCCGACTGCGTGAACTGGCCTATCTAAATGCCGGTATTACACTGACCCTCACAGATAAAAGAGTTGTCCATGAAGATGGGTCGTTTAAACGTGATATTTTTCATTCTGATGAAGGGTTGAAAGAATTTGTTGAGTATATCGACGAAGCCCGCGAAAAATTGATTGAAAATGTTATACACATAGTAACTGAGAAGAACGGGACTCCGGTAGAGATTGCCATGACTTACAACACTTCTTATAATGAAAACATTCATTCTTATGTAAATAACATCAACACCATCGAAGGAGGTACGCACTTAGCCGGTTTCCGTCGTGGTTTGACACGCACCCTTAAGAAATACGCTGAAGACAGCAAAATGCTGGAAAAAGTAAAAGTGGAAATCAGTGGAGACGACTTCCGTGAAGGACTGACCGCTGTAATTTCGATTAAAGTGGCTGAACCTCAGTTTGAAGGCCAGACTAAAACCAAGTTGGGTAACAACGAAGTGATGGGGTCGGTGGATATGGCAGTAAGCGAAGCGCTCGGGAACTATCTCGAAGAAAATCCGAAAGCTGCCAAAATTATCGTGGAAAAAGTGATTCTGGCCGCTACCGCCCGTGCGGCTGCCCGTAAAGCACGTGAAATGGTGCAACGTAAATCTCCTCTTTCAGGGGGTGGATTGCCGGGCAAGTTGGCCGACTGTGCCGATAAAGACCCGGAAAAATGCGAATTATTTCTTGTCGAAGGGGACTCAGCCGGGGGTACTGCCAAACAGGGTCGTAGCCGCCAGTTCCAGGCCATCCTGCCTTTGCGCGGTAAAATCCTGAACGTGGAAAAAGCCATGCCGCACAAAGTGCTTGAAAGCGAAGAAATCAGAAACATCTATACTGCTCTCGGGGTAACGATCGGAACAGAAGATGACAGTAAGGCACTAAATATCTCTAAACTACGTTATCATAAAATCATCATCATGACGGATGCTGATGTGGATGGTAGTCATATCGCGACGCTGATTATGACTTTCTTCTTCCGCCACATGAAAGAGCTGATTGAACAAGGATACCTGTACATTGCAACACCGCCTTTATACCTGTGTAAAAAAGGAAAAATGGAGGAATATTGCTGGAATGAGATGCAACGTCAGGCATTCATCGACAAATACGGTGGCGGTAATGAAGGCGCTATCCATACGCAGCGCTACAAAGGGTTGGGAGAAATGAACGAAATTCAGTTGTGGGAAACCACCATGAATCCCGAAAACCGAACGTTAAGGCAGGTTACCATAGAAAATGCGGCCACGGCCGACCATATTTTCTCAATGCTGATGGGTGACGATGTAGCACCCCGACGTCAGTTTATTGAAGAAAACGCAACCTATGCAAAAATTGATGCGTAATTGCGGATAACAAAATAATACAAAATCAACATCATGAATCTGTTCTGGAAAAAATTTTTTGGCAGACTGATGCCTACGGCTAAGTATGAGAAACAGGAGGTTGATTTTGTGACCATCAGTGAAAAGATTAAATCCTTACGGTACTCGTCAGCACTCGATGCGTATAAAAAATTACTGTTGTCATCGAAATTTGCATCTGCCGAAACCAGAAAGCAACAAAAAAACAGGTTGCATGAACTGAAAAAACATCCGGATGTTGCTTTTTTACTGAAAAATCAGTCAAAAAAGCATAGTCCGGTTCGTGATGCTTATCTCACTTTCAGTGATGACTTCTACCAGCCTAAATCAACTGAATCCCGCTGGAATTTCGGATTCTATTTCAGCAATGAAAAACTAATCCGAAATTATTCTTTCCACAACGAAAAACAAGCTAACAACGCCGGCAATAACACGACTGTGCATGCAGGTGTATTACAAATCCGAACCCGACGGGAAGCGATGAAATCACTCGCCTGGCATCCGGTCAATGGTTTTACAGAAAAGCAATTCGCCTATACATCCGATGTACTGCAATCTGCAAAAAGCTTTCGACAGGAAGGTGGTATCTTCAAAGCTAAAATCAGGTGTACCGGAAATATTCACCATGCTTTTTGGCTCGGAACAGAAAAGAAAGAACCACATATCAACATTTTTCACTTTAATGGTTCTGAAATTCAACTGGGTTTTATGAACCGGCAACAGGGTGATGGCGTAATCATCAAAGGCATCAATCCAGCGACCTATTTTATTTATTCACTCGAGTGGACCAAAGATGAACTAATTTGGTACATCAACAACCTCGTAGTCTTTCGGGCTAAAAACAACATTCCAACAGAACAAATGTTCCTGGTTTTCAATTCATTCATCCCCGAAAACAGGATTGGCGAAGAAGGGCTGCTTGAGGTGGATTGGGTAAGAGTTTATCAGTGGATTTGAGATGGATTAAACAAAAGCTCAATTGCTTAACTTGTACAAATTAAAAAATGGAAATTGATTTTGTGATTACCTGGGTGGACATGGATGATCCGGCATGGAAAGAGGAGTTCTACCGTTATTCAGGCAAAATAGATAACACAAAGAATGAAGTTTCTGAAGCCCGTTTCAGAGACTATGGTCTATTAAAATATTGGTTCAGGGGAGTTGAAAAATTTGCTCCCTGGGTGCGGAAAATTCATTTTGTAACCTGTGGACAAAAACCCGACTGGTTAAACCCGAATCATCCCAAACTCAACTTGGTGAATCACGAAGAGTTTATTCCCAAAGAGTTTACCCCCGTTTTCAACTCCAACCTGATTGAGATTTATATGCACAAGATTCCGGGATTGGCCGAACACTTCGTGTATTTCAATGATGATGTCTTTATCATCAATCACCTTTCGGGGAATCGTTTTTTTACAGAGGAATTACCCAATGATATTGCCGCATTCAGAACCAACTTTGGTTTATCGCAGTTTGGTAAGATGCTGAGAAATAACATCCGGTTGATAAACAAACACTTCGATAAAAAAGAAGTACTCTCCCGGGATCATGATAAATGGTTTGATAAGTCATACGGAAAAAGAGTTAGATTAAACTACCTGCTAAAGCCTTACGGCAAATTTGTCACACTGCGAACACCCCACAATGCACAACCTTTTCTGAAAAGGACATTTATTGATGTATGGGAGCAATGTGGTCAGGAACTGACTGAAATGTCTACCCATCGATTCAGGAGCAATCAGGATTTAACGCCTGAATTATTCAAAACCTGGCAGATTTGCAAATCGGATTTCAATCCATACAACACCTACGGAGACACCAAAATGTTTCCACTCGTTCTTAAATCAAAAAAAGCAATTCAGGCCGTGCGGGAACAGTCTTATAAACTAGTCTGCCTGAATGACAATGTCCATATTCGCAATTACGACAAGGTACTTGGCGAACTGAAAGCTGCTTTTGACAGCATACTCCCGAAAAAATCAGGTTTTGAATTGTAACAAATTAGTGTTTTGGAAAATAATACACACATATCCGTTGTCATCCCGGCATACAATGCATCAAAATATCTCGCACAATGCCTGGAATGTCTGTTTTTTCAAAGTTTTAAATTGCTGGAAATCATTGTTATTGACGATGGTTCTACAGACAACACGACACAAATTGCCCGACAATTTCCGGTAAAACTGATTGAGCAGGAAAACAAAGGAGTATCTGCTGCCCGTAACGCCGGTATCAATGCAGCATCAGGAGAGTACATTCATTTTTTGGATGCAGACGACATCATCAACCTGAATTTTTACGAAAAAATGCTACATGCCGCGCTGTTGACTGATGCAGATATAGCTTGCTGTGGTTTGGTGCACGAGCGATTGCCTGCTATTTCCTTTTCTTATCAGGAAAGCATCCTGGTCTCGGCAACAGAAGATAAAATGCGCCTGACTAATGTGGGGAACCAGGGATATTCAGTAAAATATCTTTTTAAAAAATCATTACTGGATGAGCATGAACTTTTATTCGATGAAGATATGCAGGTCGCCGAAGATATGGTTTTTTCTTTTAAAGCTGTATATTGGGCAAACAGAATTGTAACGGTTCCCGGCGCTACGTATTACTACAAACACCGGGAAAATTCAGCCATGACGACCGGAGGGGGATTAAAACGCGTTGACAGGCGACTGAAAATACAAGAAGCCAAAAAACGCAGAGATAAATTTGCACGGGAAAACAACATTTTTGTTATAGGGTTGCCTTCCAAACAGGACATCAGTTATAAACTATTTGGATTTATTCCTTTTTTCAAAAAAAGAATTTTTGATACCGGACGAATCAGGTGGTATTTGTTTGGCATTTGCGTCATGCAACAAAAAAAATCGAATTGACTTCCTCTTATTTTTCAAAAGATGACTTTTCAGGATAGAGTGCGTCCAGAAAAGGTCTGACTCGTGCGCGGTCATCATCTGTTGCCCGCTCGGTGTCATTGAGGCAAAACAAATCAGGATTAAACCTTTTTAAAGAACCCATAAAATCTGAATTTTGTACCCGGATACGACAAGATTCTCTCCTGTTTACAAATTTCAGGTGACCATGCTTTATGGCCAACACATAATAATGAAAGAGAACACGCTGAATATCAGATGGATCTCTGAAATGATTAGATAAAACCGGTAATAAATCATCCTTAAAAACATCTTCAATAACAGCTCTAAAATCATCTTTTCTATATGCATCAATATTGTGATGTGATACACCGGGATAATACATCCCATACTTTCTATCAATCAGCTCCAACGCATTTTCGATACTTTTTCGGTAGTTGTTGATACGAATTCCAAACAGTTTCTTCAGTTTAATTTCTGTCCGCTGCATAAACTGGTATTGTAACCTGACAACAGGAAATCCATCACCGGCAAAAAAATACGACGGTTGTAAATCTGTATGCACGAACATATCGTCGTTTGCATACAAGAAATAGTCAGACAATCCCGGAATCCGGTAGATAAAATATTCAATCACCACAGAATTAAAACACGGAATAGCCTCAGGAGGAAGAAACTCATCCTGATTAACAAGCTCTATTTTAGGATGATTAATATTTAACCAACCTGGTTGTTGATGATTTGTAGCTATGAATATTTTTCTGATCCATGGTAAATGTTTCTCCACCGATCGTAAAGAATATTTCAGTTCGTCGTTATCAACATACCTGCCGTTAATATTGACTTTAATCCCTGAATTTCTTCTTATTAAAGCTTCTTGTTTCCTGGCTATCCAAATTGGATCATTTCCATCAACCCAAAGATAAACTAAATCTATTTCAGGGGTTTTGTTATTCATCTCAATACTGTTTAATTATTGAATGTAATTTATAATATCTAATTGCGTGATTTGATATAACCGAAATGTTTGCAAAGCAAAGATACAATTTTTCACGGTTTTCATAGTTAAATAACTAACTTTTGACTAACTTTGCCTGTTTTAAAATCAGGCCATAATAACCTGGGGAAATAGGTTGTACATAATTAATATTGACACTTGATTGTATATCTGCCCGGAAAAACATTTTCAAAACATGGAGTATAAAGCCTCGTTGATAATATCAGTCTATGATAACACGGAATCACTTAAAGTAGTACTGGATTCTCTTAAACAACAAACGATAAAAGAATTTGAAATCATTATCACAGAAGATGGATGTCATCAAAAGATGAAAGATTTTCTGAAAAATTATCCATTTGAACATGATTATCAACATTTAACCCAAGAAGACATCGGTTGGAGAAAAAACAAGGCGCTGAACAATGCCATTCGAAATGCAAGGTCAAACTGGTTGATTTTTATTGATGGTGACTGCGTTTTACATCGGAGATTTATTGAAATGCACCTACGATATGCAAAAGAAAACACCATTTTGTCTGGCAGACGTGTAAAATTAGATGAGCCTACATCTTCTTATTTAATGAAAAACAGTCCTGTATGTTTAAAAAAATTACAGTGTTTACTCTATAAAAAGCTGTTTTTTGGAAAAGGAGATATTAAGTACATCGAAGAAGGCTATTACTTGTCTCCTACTGGTTTAGTTGGTTTCGTACACTTATTAAGAAAAATAAAGTATATCATCGGATGCAACATGTCTTTTTCAAAGCAAACCATTTATGCCATCAACGGTTTTGATGAAAGCTATACGCTTCCCGGTATTGGAGAAGATATTGATTTAGTTTGGAGATTTAAAGAAGCAGGTTATCATTTCAAATCCTTAAGAAGTTTAGCTGTTCAATATCACTTGTGGCATAAAGATAATTACACATATGTAAGTGAAAACAGAGAGAAACTAAAAGAAAAACAACAAGGGAAAAAGTTTTATTGCGATAATGGTTTAAATTAATATTAAATAAACATAATCATGTTAGAAACAAGAAGATACCCTATTTTGAGACTCAAAAAAACAATTGCTTTCATGGTTTCTCTTACATTTATTTTCTCCCTTTCTTCACAAGAAAAACTTTTATCTGCAATTGAATCATATTACGATTTTCTTTCTTTAGACGGCTATGCTGAACGTCCATATTTAAATTATCGTACTTTATCCGATTCCAAATGGTCTGCTACCGAACCGGAAAAAAACTATTGGGCTGAACAAATCAAATTTGGCTCTTTGAACAAGTCCAAAACATTAAGAATTTTTGGACCTGAGCTTTTTGTTTCATATAACGGTGCATCGCCATATGGACAAAACGATGGCTTGTTATGGCAGGGCAAAGGCATAAATGCTTATTTATCAGCCGGCATCAGATATGAAAAAAAAGGATGGGAAATAACCTTCAAACCGGAGTTATCGTTTTCAGCAAACCGG
>JAQWCZ010000097.1 GCA_028705705.1 Paludibacter sp. | reverse complement strand
TACCGATGGATCTATTGGCGCTGCCAGAGGTGCGGGAATCGGTGTCGGTATTTACAAAGATGTAACCGACGCATTTGTCACTTTGCAAAAAATACAGATAAACGAACCTGATCAGGCAAGTGTAAATGCTACAAAATCAGCATATCAAAACTGGCTAAACAAGTTGAAATCAAACTATAAATCGTAAATAATTATATCGTAAATTATAAATTTTTAAATTATAAATTAAATTATGAGTACAAAAACCTATTTTCCATCTGTTGGAAAGATCAAATTCGAGGGTAAAGAAAGTAAAAACCCCCTGGCATTTCGTTATTACAATCCTGAAAAAGTTGTCTATGGACGCAAAATGAAGGATTGGTTCAAATTCTCAATGGCATACTGGCATACCCTGTGTAGCGAGTCATCTGATCCGTTTGGAGGCAATACGAAAAGTTTTGAATGGAACAAAGCTATTGATTCTGTGCAGGCTGCAAAAGATAAATTAGATGCAGGTTTTGAGTTTATGCAGAAAATCGGAATTGAGTATTTCTGTTTCCATGATATTGATTTGGTTGATGAAGGCAATTCGATTGAGGAATATGAATCTAACCTGAAAGCTATTGTTGCCTATGCTAAACAACGCATGGCTGAAACCGGTATTAAATTGCTTTGGGGAACTGCCAATGTGTTCAGTCACAAACGTTATATGAATGGTGCAGCTACCAATCCAGACTTCGACAGTGTAGCCCGTGCTGCCGTTCAAATTAAAAACGCACTGGATACAACCATCGAACTGAGTGGTGAAAATTATGTGTTCTGGGGTGGTCGTGAAGGGTATATGAGTTTACTTAACACCGATATGAAACGCGAAAAGGAACATTTAGCTATAATGCTTACAAAAGCACGAGATTATGCCCGTGCCAAAGGTTTCAAAGGAACATTCTTTATCGAACCCAAACCGATGGAGCCAACAAAACATCAGTATGACGTGGATGCAGAAACGGTGATAGGATTCTTACGACATTATGGCCTGGACAAAGATTTCAAATTGAATATAGAGGTAAATCATGCTACATTGGCAGGTCATACTTTCGATCATGACTTACAATGCGCTGTGGATGCAGGTATGCTGGGCTCTATTGATGCAAACCGCGGTGATGCTCAGAATGGTTGGGATACAGATCAGTTTCCTATCGACGTATATGAATTGACGCAGGCTATGCTTGTTATCCTGAAAGGTGGTGGATTGCAGGGTGGTGGAACCAACTTTGACGCTAAAACCCGTCGTAATTCTACTGACCTGGAAGATATTTTCATTGCCCATATCGCTGGTATGGATGCTTTTGCACGTGCATTGGAAGCCGCAGTCGGTATTTTGGAAGAATCACCTTATCAGCAAATGTTGAAAGAACGCTATGCTTCTTTTGACGGTGGTAAAGGAAAAGAATTTGAACTGGGTAGTCTCTCGCTGGAAGATATGTACAACTACGCGAAAGCCAAAAATGAAGAACCTGCTCAAATTAGTGGAAAACAGGAGCTTTATGAAGCAATAGTTAATATGTATATTTAGCGAATAACTAATAGCAAATAGTGAACGGTGTATAAAAGTACAATTGTATGTCTTGATTAAGGACACCGTTTATGGTGTCAATAATTGGTATGTGTTAATTATAATACAAAATGATAAATCAAAACAAAAATAGTTTCTACCTCCCGGGTATAACAATAGTAGCTACTTTAGGTGGTTTGTTGTTCGGTTACGACACTGCTGTAATTTCGGGAACAGTAGGTTCATTGCGGACGTTCTTTGTCGATCCGCTGAGTCTGCCGCTTGATCAGGCTAACGCATTTGAAGGCTTTATCGTGAGCAGTGCCCTGATCGGTTGTGTAATTGGCGCTTCAATTGCCGGTTTTATAAGTCAGCGCTTCGGTCGTAAACCTTCGCTGATTTTTGCCGCAGTGTTGTTTTTGTTTTCTGCCATCGGATCTGCCTGGCCTGAAATTTTCTTCGGCATGGCAGGTTCTGGTGGACATGAATTTGGTAATTTATTTGTCATATATCGTATTTTGGGAGGTATCGGAGTCGGCATTGCATCCATGGTTTCTCCCATGTACATTGCCGAAATTTCTCCTTATAAAAAAAGAGGCGCACTTGTATCATGGAATCAGTTTGCCATTATCTTCGGTATGCTGGTGGTTTATTTTGTAAATTATTCCATTGCCCTGAAAGGAGACGCACAATGGCTGAACACTTTCGGCTGGCGTTGGATGTTTGCCTCCGAAATCATACCTGCATCGTTGTTCCTGTTTTTACTAATTTTTGTTCCTGAAACACCTCGTTGGCTGTTAATGAATAACAAAAGCGAAAAAGCATCAAAGATATTGACAAAACTAGTTGGGAAAGATGAATCTGTATTGGAGATGAGGGATATACAAGATAGTTTCAATATGGATATTAGACAAACTTTACGTCCATATTACATTTTTATGATTACCTGGATAAGCTTGTTTGTTGCCGCGCTTATTACTCTTAAATATATTGGAAATACGAATGCTTTTGAAATATCACTGATAGGTAGTTTTGTTGTGGCACTAATCCCTCCCATAAATTATTTTGGATTAAAAATTATTATGGTTGGTGTGCTATTATCTGCTTTTCAACAGTTCGTTGGTATCAACGTTGTGTTGTATTATGCACCGGAGATTTTCAAATCCATGGGGTCAGGAACCGATACAGCATTGCTGCAAACCATCATTGTCGGGGTTATTAACCTTTCATTTACCGTGTTGGCTATTCAGACTGTCGACAGGTTTGGCCGAAAACCCTTGTTGATTATCGGTGCACTGGTGATGACACTTTCAATGACCGGACTCGGTACCGGTTTTGCCGCCGGATGGTCGGGTGGTATCAAATTATTCTTTATGTTGTCTTATACGGCTGGTTTTGCAATGTCTTGGGGACCGGTATGCTGGGTAATGCTTTCTGAGATTTTTCCGAATTCGATACGTTCGACAGTCATGTCGATTGCAGTTGCCGCACAGTGGGTGTCTAATTTCCTGGTTTCCTGGACTTTCCCGATGATGAATAAAAATGAATTTTTGGTAAACCATTTCAATCAGGGTTTTTCATATTGGGTCTATGGTATCATGGGAATATTGGCAGCTCTTTTTATATGGAAATTAGTACCTGAAACCAAAGATAAAACACTGGAAAACATGAATAAATTATGGGATAAGATTGGATAGTTTTCCATATATTTGTGAAAATTAAATCAGATACCATGAACAAACTGAGAATCAAGATATTTTTTTTACTATATGTATTTCCTGTTTTGCTTTATGCTCAGATAGGTACATTCTATTCTACAGACAATGAATTATCAAGCAGTCTGATTAATACCATTTATCAGGACAATCATAATTACATTTGGATTGCCACAGAAGACGGATTGAATAAATTCGATGGTATCAGGTTTACAATCTATAAAAATCAACCGGGTGATACAACGACCATTAGAAACAATTATGTCAGAAGTCTTTTTGAAGATTCTAAAGGAAGGTTCTGGATAGGCTGTATCAATGCGCTTCATTTGTATGACAGGGCAACTGATCATTTCAGGGAAATTCCTCTTTATCTGGGCGGCAGTATAGTTAAAACACACATCACGTCTATTATCGAAAGCAATCAAGGTGAATTGTGGATGACAACTTCGGGAGTAGGAGTGGTCCGAATGAATGAAAATGAAAGTGTTTGCCGGGTAGATGAATCTTTATCACGCAGATTAAGCAGTCTTCACCTGACTAACTTATACCAGGATAGCCGTGGTAACTTTTGGATTGCTTCAGAAAATCAGGGACTTAACTTATACGATCCAAAAACCAATGAAATAACTGTTTTCAGATCTCCCCAGGGTATTGGAAGTAATCAGATATCTGCTATTTGTGAAGATATTGATGGAAATATCTTTGTTAGTACTTTGACCGATGGTGTATATAGGTTAAATCCTAAAAAAAGAAAGTTTGAATTGATTCCCCATATAAATAATGCTATCCTGTCGGTTAAAACGTTGCTGATTGATAATAAAAACAGATTGCTTATCGGTACTGATGGTCAGGGAATGAAAATTTATAATCCCCAGAAAAACATACTAGAAGATTATCAAATGCAGTCTGCTCCATTCGATTTTTCCAGGATGAAAGTTCATGCCATTTGCCAGGATAGAATGGGGAATATCTGGACTGGTCTGTTCCAGAAGGGTGTATATCTCGATCCTGAAAGTCCCAATAAATTTAATTACCTTGGACATAAATCGTTTAATAGAAACACAATTGGTTCGGGTTGTGTTATGTCCCTGTATAAAGATAAAGAAGGTTATCTCTGGATTGGAACTGATAATGATGGTGTGTACAGGATAGATAGAAATGGACAATCGACACATTATAAACCTGGAAATCAGAAAGATGCAGTACCCAATACTGTGCTTTCAATTATTGAAGATGATGAAGGAAACATTTGGTTGGGTTCATATTTGAAAGGTTTGGCTATGCTTGACAAAAGATCTGGCAAATGTACTTATTTTGATCATTATGAATTCGTTACCGGGGATGATAACACAGCAAGAAATAAGATTTTTTCGCTTGCAAAAGACAATAAAAAAAAATTGTGGATAGGTACAAGTGGTGCAGGTGTATATGTGTTTGATTTGGAGAAAAGAAAGTATGTTAATCATTACTCTCAAACATTAAGCGGGAAATATCACATTCCAAATGATTGGATAAACTATTTGATGTATGATAACCAGGGAGTTATCTGGATTGGTTCTTACATTGGCATTTTAACATTGAATCCTGCCAGTGGAGAAAAGAAACATTATACTACAGACTATTCTGTCCTGCCGGGTAACGTGGTTTATCATATTACCCAGACTAATAATGGCGAGATTTGGATTGGAACAACAGAGGGTATGGCTCGTTTTGACAGGAAAACAAATGCTTCACAACACTTTACAACGGAAAATGGCTTACCCAGCAATGTGATTTGCGGTATTCTCGAAGATGAAGACGGAAACAAGTGGATCAGTACACATTCCGGAATTTCGAAATACAATGTGAGAGAAAATAAATTTATAAATTATTTTGCTTTCGATGGATTACAAGGGAATGAGTTTAGTCTTGCCGCTGCTCATAAATCAAAAAAAGGTGAGATGTTTTTTGGAGGTATCAATGGAGTTACATCTTTTCTCCCTTCTGAAATTAATGTACAACGCGTTCCAACAGAATTACATATTACTGCACTTTATTTGATGGATAAAAAAGTGTTTTCCGGAGGAAAATCACACAGACATACTGTTTTTAATGGATTCATTGCTGACGTAGATACTTTTCGTTTAAGCCACAGAGACAATATGTTTGCACTTGAGTTCTCAACATTCGATTTTGGCTTTTCTGAAAGGGTGCATTATCAGTACATGCTGGAGGGCCTTAATTCGCAGTGGATGAGTACTGAACCGGGAATAAATCGCATTAACTTTACCAATTTGAGCTATGGTACTTATACATTAAGGGTAAAAGCTGTTATTTATGACAGTTCATCTGAAGAAAGAAAATTTACATTAATAATATTTCCTCCATGGTATCTGACCTGGTGGGCTAAAGTAATTTATTTTATTCTGATTTCACTTTTGCTTTTAGGAATTGCCCGTTTTATCACTGATAAAATTCGCC
Source organism: Paludibacter sp. (assembly GCA_028705705.1). GTDB lineage: Bacteria > Bacteroidota > Bacteroidia > Bacteroidales > Paludibacteraceae > Paludibacter. The sequence goes on along the minus strand of JAQWCZ010000097.1, from coordinate 1,849 downwards.
ATAGAAATGAACTTATGCGCAGAGAACATATTGAACAAATCAGTGAAGCAAAATTGCAGTTCTTCATCAATATTTCACATGAAATAAGAACACCGATGACTTTAATTATGAGTCCGCTCGAGAAATTAATTTCTGAAAATGAAAATCCCGAGAAAAGGAAAGTATATCTGTTGATTTATAGAAATGCTCAAAGAATTTTACGACTAATCAATCAGTTGATGGATGTAAGAAAATTGGATAAAGGACAAATGACTGTCAGTTATAAAGAAACTGATATGGTGGGTTTTATAGATGATATTATACAAACATTTGAATATCAGGCTAAGAAAAATAATCTGCATTTGTCTTTTATACATGCAGATCGTCAGTTAAAAGCTTGGATAGATCAAAATAATTTTGATAAGATTCTGGTTAATATTTTGTCTAATGCATTTAAATTTACCCCTGAAGATGGTGAGATTAATGTAATATTACGTACCGGTGTTGATAAACAAAATGAAGGAAATTTGAAGGATTTTTTTGAAATCATTGTTTCGGATACAGGCATCGGAATTCAGGAAAATAAAATCGAAAAGATTTTTGAACGTTTCTACCAGATTAATACCAATGAGCATAGCGCATTTGGAACGGGGATAGGTTTACATCTGGCACGTTCGCTGGTTGAACTTCAACATGGAACCTTATTTGCCAGAAACCGAACCGATTGCAGAGGGAGTGAATTTATCATCAGGATGCCTTTGGGCAATAAACACATAAAGCAATTTGAGTTTGAAACAGATGGTGATTTAATCATACACAAAGAAAAAACAGAATCACCTGTTATTTCGGATATGGATATTAATGATGAATCAGAAAAAATAAAAATTAAATCTAAAACAGCTTATAAAATTCTGATTGTAGAAGATGAGGATGATATCAGACATTACTTGGTAGAGGAACTTTCAGATACATATAAAATTGCAGTAGCTGTGAATGGAAAAGATGCCCTTCAGTATATTTTAAGAGAAAAACCGAATTTAGTGATCAGTGATGTAATGATGCCGGAGATGGATGGTTTTACGTTAACGAAAAAAATCAAATCCAATATCAACATCAATCATATACCTATAATACTATTAACAGCCAGGGCATCTGATGAAGATAAAGTTGCAGGACTTGAATCGGGTGCCGATGCTTATATTTCAAAACCATTTAATATCGATTTATTGAAAGTACGGGTTGCTAATTTATTGGAGAACAGAGAAAGATTGGAACATAAAACCGTTGACAATGAAGGAAATAAAGTGTTGATAAAACCTGTTGTTTTGCGTTCATCAGATCAGATTCTGTACGAAAAAATTATCAAAATTATCAATGAAAACATATCTGATCCGGATTTAAATGTAGAGTTTCTGGCAAATGGAGTAGGAATGAGTCGTGTTCACATGCACAGAAAACTTAAAGAGTTAACGAATCAATCTGCACGCGATTTTATCCGGTCTATCCGCTTGAAACAGGCTGCTGATTTATTGTCATCGCAGAAATTAACCGTTTCTGAAGTGGTATATGCCCTCGGTTTTACAAATTTATCTCATTTCTCAACTTCATTTCGTGAATTCTATGGTATGTCGCCTAAAGAATATGCTGAAAAGAACAGAAAAAATGATTCAAATACATTGAATAACTTATAAGTAAGCAATTACCAATGTTTCCTGAATATAATTGGTCCATTTCCAGGAGTGAAATGGACCAATTTTTCTGTGATATCTGTTTAATATATTGTATAATAAAAGAATAACTTTCTGTTGTTTTTCTTCCAAATGGATGATAAAACGACAAATGTAACGTAGATTCAATATTTTGTAACGTA
>JAQWCZ010000096.1 GCA_028705705.1 Paludibacter sp. | reverse complement strand
AGTTGTTTTTGTTTATGATATCAATAAATACGATCAAAAAAATGTTCGCGAAGCTATTTCCGGATATGGCATAAAGAGTGTTATTGCCATACCTATGATGGATAATGGCAAATGTTTGGGTTATGTTAGTTTTGATTCAATTCGTGAAAATCATGTATATTCTGAAAGTGAACAGCAACTCTTTAAGGTATTTACACAATTACTTGTTAATATCTATAAGCGTCGCCAATATGTAGAAGAATTGCGCCAAAGCGGAGAAAAGTATCGTTTACTGTTTGAACACAATCCCGAACCTATGTGGATATTTGATATTGCTACAACGAGGTTTCTTGAAGTGAATGATGCTGCAATTGAGCATTATGGTTATTCAAAAGAAGAATTCTTGTCGATGACAATTAAAGATATCCGGTGTAAGGAAGAAATTGACTTATTAAAAAAAGATCTTCATGATATACAACAGAAAAGCCGGATGAAATATTTTGCCAGACATTTAAAGAAAAATGGAGATGAAATTTTTATAGAGGCAACTTCTGTACAACTAAATTGGAATGATAGAAAAGCAATACATATTCTTATTAATGATGTAACAGAGAAAAAAATTGCCCAGGAAAAATTACAAGAAAAAAGAGATGTGCTGAAAAAAGTATTGGATGAAAGCACCAACTTTATTCAAGCTCAGTCTGGTGACATTAATTTTAGCAAAATTACGGATGTGATGATGGAGATATCCGGTGCCAGTTTTGTTACTTTTAATGAATATGTAAATAATGGAACCGAGTATATGACCAGGAGTGTCAGTGGAATAGATGATTTTGTACGTAATTCCCTGAATATATTAGGTTTTAATTTGCTTGAAAAGAAATGGAAAACAGATCCTTTTATTAATACATCTAAAGAAAGAACTTCTATACAGGTATTTTCAAGCTTACAGGAGATTGTTGGTAAAGTTCTGCCTAAATCAGTCATACAGATCATCGAAAATACGTTTAATACAGGACAAATAATTATTGTCTCAACAAGTAATAACAACCAGGTTCTGGGTGATTTTGTGTTGATATTTAAAAAAGGAGATGCATTCAAGAATAGTGAGATTGTTGAACTTTTTTCTAATCAGGTTGGGTTTTTCTTTGTTCGTATGCAAACCGAAAAAGCTATGCGGGTGAGTGAAGAAAAATATCGTTATTTATTCGAGAATAATCCACAACCTATGTGGATTTATGATATGGATTCACTTACTTTTTTAGAAGTAAATAATGCCGCTATTAATCATTATGGTTATTCAAGAAAAGAGTTTCTTTCAATGACACTTTTTGATATTTGCCCCCCCGATGATATTCCTGAGTTTGTTAAATCAATTGCAGGAATTAAAGAAAAAAAAGATCAGTTTATACGAAGAAGACATCTTACTAAAAATGAAGAGATTATTTATGTTGAATTGAGTTCTACCCCTATTTTGTTTGATAACCGGAATGCACGCCACGTGTTGGTAAATGACGTTACCAAACGTAAAAAAATGGAAGATGAACTCAATCGAAAAATGAATGAACTGTTAGAAAACTAAGCTGTTTCAACAAATCCCTTAATATGCATTGTTAAATGTTGGAAACTGATCATCTGATTTTGATTCATCTTCTTCAATAACTGATACAGCTTTTTGCAACAGTAAAGAATTTGGGAAAATGTGTACACCTCCGTCTCGTGTTCTGAGATGCGTATAAAAAGTAAATATATCTTCAATACGCGCTTCAATAGGCATGTCCTTGTCAAGAATACGGATATAATCACCAATTTTGAAAGGTGCAGAAAAATATATAATGATACCAGCCGTGATATTGCTCAGGATTGACCACTGGGCAAACAAAGCTACACCAATTACTGCAAAAATGGATGACAGTGCAACAAATAAATTACGTGTATCAACCCCCCAAATGACAATCAGTACAATTAACCCTGCCAAGTTGTAGAAAATGTTGAAAATTCTGATTACCTGACTGATACGAGCTTCAAATTTTTGAGTAATATGTTTATACTTAATAACTATCCTTTTTGTGACCAACTTTAATACCGTGATGATAGCTATTGTAATCAGCGTCCCGATAATTTGTGGTAGATATGTTAGCAACATAAATAAAATATTTTTTTGTGGTTTTATGCAAAGTTAGTTTTATTTTTAGAATCATACAAATGCCACGCTATTACAAAAAGTGACCCCTGTTTACAGGTTAAGGTAAACAGGGGTAGAGCATAACTAATACAACACGCAACAATTTTAATCAATTACAACGCTCCTGCGATGAACTGTGTGAGCGCTGAAGTAACCTAAATTTGCTCCTGAAATATTGCTTATTGGATTTGTAGTGTTAGTTCCCTGAACGATGGTGTTGATTGTACTGAATCCATAGAAATATTTATATACTGCTTTTGAGATGGATTGCATTTCAACGGTCAGGGTATCGCCTTTGACCAATTTCCTTTCAACATTGGTCAAAAAACTTTTGTTTTCTTTTCCGTTATTTAATTTGTCATTTTCTACATAAGATGCAATTACTTTTCCATTGACATATTCAACGAAACGATAATAGTTAACTTCATCTTCAGGGTCTGAATATTCTACAATTACTTCCCAATCCGGCATTTCTACGCCTTCAATCTCCGGAATAATTGATTCTCTTACTCTTAATCTTTTGATAAATACTGGTTTAGGCATTACATCTTCAGATTTTATTGATTGAATATCACCATCTGCCTGCACTGAAAGCGCATAACTGTAACCTGGAACTCCTTTAATTTTAGTAGAGCGATAACGTCCGGGAGATATTTCCTGTAATATTTCTGAAGTGCCAAAACCATCCTCTAAAAGAATCATGGCGTTGCTTACCAGCTCTTTCTCTTTATCGTTGAAGTTTATTGTTTTCGAGAGCGTAACTTCAGCATACTGTGATTCAGGAATACTGGCTTCAACTACCAGTTGAGGATCTGCATCAGCCAATTCAAAATCAATTATTTCTGTACAGGATGTTAAAATGCTTGCTAACATCATAAATGGAATAAATAATCCATTTAAACTGTTGAATCTCTTTGATGTTTTCATAACCTTATAGTTTAAAAATTGAAATTATACGTAATTGATGGTATTGCTGTAAATAAATAAGTCATAACGGCATGTGTTTTTTCAGAATTCTCAGGGTCTTGTTCAAAATCAATTGAAAAAGCATTTTTACGTGCGTATGCGTTGTAAACAGAGAAATTTAAATAACTTCTATATTTTCCTTTACTTTTCAAATTCCATGTTATTCCTAAATCTAATCTGTGATAATCTGGCATTCTGTCGGCGTTTCTTAAACCATAATTGTATCTTACTTCACCATCTATATAATAGATACTCTTTGGAAAAGTAACAGCATTACCGGTTTGATAAACCCAGGTTGCTGACAGAGTGAGTCTCTTTGATAATTCATAAATGCCAACAACTGAAATATCGTTAGTAACATCCTGACGAGCCGGATACCAATTCCCATTATTTATGCCTGGTATGCTAAGTTCAGTTCTTGAAAGCGTATAACCAATCCAGCCATTGAGTCGACCATATTTCTTCTTAAACATCATTTCTAAACCATACGAACGACCTTTACCAAAAAGCAATTCTCCTTCAATATGTTGGTTAGCCATTACATCAGCGCCGTTTCTTAAATCAATCTGATCGTGCATCCATTTATAATAGGTTTCAACAGTAAACTGATACCTGTCGTTTTTCATGTTACGGAAATAGCCCAGTGATAACTGGTCACTTTTCTGAGGTTTAACATTATTACTTGACATAATCCAGATATCTACCGGCAATGAAAGTTTTTCGGTTGCTGTAATCATGTGAATGTGTTGTGTATGCGTAGAATAAGCCATTTTTAATGACTGCACGGGATTTATGATATAAGTCATATTTAATCTTCTTTCAGGTGAAAAGTATGTTTTTACAATTTCTTTTTTTGTGTAGGTAATTGTTTCTGAAAGATTTCCGTTTTCGTATTTATAAAAATCACCTGGTCCATACAAATTAAAAGTATTCAGTCTGATCCCAAAATTAATGATCCAATTAGGTGAAAGTTTAAATTCGTTGCTGAAATATATTGTTTGTTCTTTTCCAGTCCTTTCCTGAATTTTCATCGGATGAACGATTGCGTTTTCGTCTGCAAGTAACTGACCTGGCGTAATATTGTGTGCCATCAAATCGTAACCCAGTATAAATTGGCTGTTTTCGGTTAGGAAATAGTTAAACTCATGTCTGAAATTAAAATTTCTAATACCAGATAGTATGCTGAATTCAGAAGGTTCAAAAGTCAGATCTACTTCATAATCAAAGTCGCTGTATATAAATGAAGTGTTGCTAAATAATTTATCTTGCCAAATACGATTCCACCTGAAAGAAGCAGTACGATTTCCCCATGCAAGTCCGAAACGTCCCGGAACACCAAAGGCATCACGACCGGTATAAGCAGATAAGAATATTTGATTTTTTGGATTGATTCTAAAATTTATTTTAGCATTCAGATCAAAAAAATTGAGTGTATTGCTGTTTAGATTTGGGTCATCAATAAGTTTCAAAAGCATGTCGATATAAGTTCTTCTGCCTGCTATAATAAATGAACCGCGATCTTTTACAATCGGACCTTCAACTGCAAGTCTGGAAGAAATCAAACCCAATCCGCCGTTAACTTCAAATGATTGATTATTACCGTCTTTCATCCTGATATCCATTACTGACGATATTCTACCTCCATAAGAAGCCGGTGCAGTACCTTTATAAATAGTCGATTCTTTAATAACATCGCTGTTGAATGTTGAAAAGAATCCTAACAAGTGACTGGGGTGGTAAACAACAGCCTCATCCAATAAAATCAGGTTTTGTGCATTATTCCCTCCTCTTACATAAATTCCATTATTTCCATCTCTGACAGAGGTTACACCCGGTGTAAGAGAGATGGTTTTCATGATATCTTGTTCGCCGAAAAAAACCGGTATATTTTTAACTTCGCTAATCCGTATTTTTTCAGTACCAATGTTACTTAATAAAATATTCTCATTCCGTTTAAATGGGAAAACATCCACTTCACGTAATTCAGTTGCCAATTCTTTTATGCTGAAATTTTGTTGAATATTTTTATTTAGATTTACATTCAGTTCGAAGGTTTCATATCCAATGTAATTTACCCTGAGCGTATATTCACCTTCAGGTAGAGAAAGTGCATAATATCCATATACATTGGTAGAAATTCCAATGCCTGGCAACTCATTCACTGTAATGGATGCACCAGACAAGGATTCTCCGTTATTTTTATCGGTAATCGTGCCACTGATCGTGTGCTTCTTTTGAGCTACAAGAACAGTAACAATATTTAATAATAACAATATGTTAAGTAAGAACTTCATAAAACAGATTCATTATCTGATATCAAAAAATAAAATTTTTGAACAACTTTAAATTGTTGTGATTGGAATCAAATACAGGGTAATATGCATCATTTATTTTTTGGATTTTGCCTTCCTCAAGTAAGCTTTTTGTAACATATCCCAGCTTTAATCTTTTTTCACCAAGGGGTTTTTCCATATCGGAAATTTTTACTCCCTTTTCATGTTGATTGATGAATTCCAATACCCTTGATTTAAGATTCATGACTATAACTTTTAAATGTTTATCAATTTGTAATAGTGCATTATCATTTTCACTTATGTTTCATACAATTGCACAAGCTGTGCCGAAATTTTCAGATAATGTATATATCTGAATTTTATATATGGTTAAATGACAGAAAATGAGATATTTAAAAAGGGAGCTCCTTGTGAGGAACACCCTTTAACGTGGTTGAGAATTACCTTTAATATTTAATTGTGTATTAAAAAAGCGCACAATTGTGTGATAGCGCACACTATTTTTCTATTATTCTTTACCTTTATAGGCTGAAATATTGTATTTTTTCATTTTTCTAATTAGTGCATCGCGTGAAATACCGAGTAGATCGGATGCGGCGGTTTGATTATAGTTACACGAATGCAGTGCTTCCAGTATCATTTTTATCTCATTTGATTTTAAATTCACCTTATCAATTGTCAGTGTATTTTCTTTCTGTTTAGTTTTCTTGACAGGAAAATCATGGATAGATAACTGATTTCCCTGACATAAAATTACAGCCCTTTCAGCCATGTTTTTTAATTCTCTGACGTTTCCCGGGAAATCATATTCGGAAAGTGCATCATAAATATTTTCAGTTATATTGATTCCCGGTTTATTGAATTTTGTTGCATAATAGTCCACATAATATTCCAATAACGGTTTTATATCTGCTGTTCTTTCCCGTAAAGGAGGAATGTGGATGTGGAGCGTGTTCAGTCTGTGCAGCAAATCAAGCCGGAATTTTTGCTCTTCAACCTGTTTTTCTATATCATGATTGGTTGCTGATATAATCCGGAAATCGGTTTTAATAGGGATGGTATCACCAACACGGGTTATCACTTTTTCTTCGGTTGCGCGTAAAATCTTAGCTTGAAGATTAAAGGGCATATCTGCAATTTCATCGAGAAACAAAGTACCTTTATTGCTGACCTCAAAAAATCCCATTTTATCATTGATAGCTCCGGTAAAAGAACCTTTTTTATGTCCAAAGAATTCGCTTTCTAATAGTGTATCAGTAATAGAGCTGCTATTGACGGCACAAAATACATTTTCTTTCCTGGGACTTGAATAATGAATAATACGGGCAATATTTTCTTTTCCGGTTCCACTTTCTCCTGTTATCAACACATTAGCATCCGGATATTGCGCGGCTGTTTTTGCTTGTTGTAATATTTTCAGGATTTGCGGACTCACGCCGATAAATTGTCTTTCGATTTTTTCTTCAAGTGTTTTGGAGATAAGCGAATTTTTTTCCTCCATTTGTTTCAGTTTTCGCTGCATCTGAAGATATTTCTGTGTACGTTCAATGGCAATTTGTATATCGATAAACCGGAAAGGTTTACGCAGATAATCGAAAGCGCCGAGACGCAGGGCTTTAATTACTGTGTCCATATCTCCGTGAGCAGAGATAACAATTACTTCGATTGAGGGTTTTTGTTCTTTTACTTCCTTTAGGATATCAAGACCACTAATACCGGGCAATCTTACATCCAGTATCAGTAGATCGATTTCTTTTTCATTCAGAATTCTTCGACCATCTCCAATGTTATTAGCTTCATAAACTTCGTACTCATCTTCGAAAAAACTGCTGAGTTCTTCTGTGAATTCTTTTTCATCATCCAGAATCAATATTTTAATTTTATCTGTATTTTCCATCTTGCGATTCATTTACATTAAAAATAAGCTTTATAGTTGTTTTAGTCATTTTTGTACTTTCAACTTCAATCGTACCACCCATATCTTTTATTATTTGATAGGATATTGAAAGCCCCAGCCCTGTACCTTTTCCTTCTTCTTTAGTAGAATAAAAAGGTAACATGATGTCATTTATGTATTCATCATCTATACCTGTCCCATTATCAGTAATCTCAATGATCAATAATTGTTTATCAATAAATGTATTAATATTAATTTCAGGTAAA
>JAQWCZ010000095.1 GCA_028705705.1 Paludibacter sp. | reverse complement strand
TTTTTTTGACCTGGAGACAACCGGTATTAACATCGTTTCCGACCGCATTGTGCAAATAGCCTATCACAAAGTTTATCCCAACGGTAAAGAAGAATCCAAGTGCTTTCTGATCAATCCCGGGATACCGATTCCTCCTGAATCAACGGCCATTCATAAAATTACAAATGAAGCTGTGGCTGATAGTCCGACTTTCAAAGAAGTTGCTGCTGAAATAGTAAGGGATTTCGAGGGATGCGATCTGGCCGGTTATAATTCCAACCGCTTTGATATCCCCGTGCTTGCAGAAGAGTTGTTACGTGCCGGTGCGGATATTGATTTGTCAAAAAGAAAATTTATTGATGTACAGGTTATTTTCCACAAAAAAGAACAACGTACTTTATCTGCAGCTTATAAGTTTTATTGTGACAAGGATTTGGAAGGTGCACACGATGCTTCTGTTGATACCATGGCAACCTACGAAATTATGCAGGCTCAACTTGATCGTTACAAAGATTTGCCTAATGATGTAGAATTGCTCGCAAAATACACGACTCAAACGAATAACGTTGACTTTGCAGGTAAATTCGTGTATAATGAAAAAGGTGAGGAAGTGTTTAATTTTGGCAAGTATAAAGGCCAGAAAGTAGAGAATGTGTTGAAAACTGATACTGGTTATTATGGTTGGATGCTAAATGGTGATTTTTCAGAACATACTAAAAAGGTATTAACAAATATCAAATTAAGGGCATTTAACAAATAGTTGGTAGTTACCATAATCAATTTAAACGCTATTTTTTAAGCCTTTTTGGCACAAAGATTGATGCATTTATAGGCTGCAATGCTTAATATTTTTCAAATGAGGTTCATTCTTACGTTTTTTTTGCTGATATCCTGTTTCCGGTTGAGCGCTAACAACGACACACAGGAAAACGCCACTGCTCCATCCCGTACTCCGGAGCAGGAAGCTACATTGCAAACACAAAAAATGCAACAGGAATTAAACCTTAACCAAGAACAGTTGCAGGAAATTTATGAAATTAATTTGAAACATGCACGGGAACGTCAGGTTTCAAAATCGAGGAGTGAAGCACTTCAACGGGTTAAAAACAAAGATGCTGAGATGCGTGAGGTCTTAACACGTGATCAGTATATCAGATTACAGGATAAACGTTATGAACGATACCCATCCACAAGTACTCAGTTTAACAGACCTGATATTCAACAGCGAACACAACCTGTTCGAGAAAGAACAACTCCTGCTGAACAAAGACAAATTGATCCGACTCAAAGGCGAACGGTAGCACCTTCTGACAACAGAAGCCGTCAGGCTGTACCACAAAGGACTACACCATCTTCTGATCAAAGAGTAATGATGCCTCCTCGTCAGTCATCTCCTTCAGAAAGAACGAACATCGAACAAAGAAGAGTACCGGTTATACCTCAAGCCAAACCAACTCCCGGACAGCAACAAAACAGGAGCACCCGTTCAACGCGATCTTCATCCAATCATTCATCCGGGAACGACCGTCCGGCAAGAAGATAAATATGCCGAATCCCTATTTTCAGTTTAAACAATTCACTGTATATCATGACCTGTGCGCGATGAAAGTCGGCATCGATGGTGTATTATTGGGAGCATGGGCTCCTGTTGATTTATCTGCTAGCAGGATATTAGACATTGGTACGGGAAGCGGACTCATCGCGTTGATGCTCGCACAACGTTCCAGTGCCATGATTGATGCTATCGATTTAGATGCAGGAGCTGTTAGACAGGCTGAAATTAATGTAGCTGCTTCGGATTGGAATAACCGGATAATGGTGCATCATCAATCTTTACAGGATTTTGCGAATAAATTCAGATCAACATACGACCTGATTGTTTCCAATCCGCCGTATTTTATGTCTTCATTGAAAGCACCTGATGAAGCCCGGACGAGAGCACGCCACACTGATACGCTGACTCATGATGAATTATTGAAGTCTGCTTTAGGGTTACTAAAAAAAACGGGAAGAATCTGTGTTATTCTTCCCGTAAATGAAGGTCTTCAGTGTATGAAGTCTGCTCAAAATTTCAGTTTATATTGTTATCAGTGTGTTTATGTCCATCCAAAACCAAATGTCGAAGCGAAACGAGTGTTGCTTGAATTTGGATTGAATGACCGAACAACCAAAGTATCATCTATCGAAATTGAAACCGCTGAAAGGCACCAATACTCAGATGCTTTTACCGCTCTGGGAAAAGATTTCTACCTGAAATTATAGAAGTGCTTTTACTTTAGCTTCCAATACTGCTTTCGGTGCAGCACCGATTTGTTTGTCAACTATCTGTCCGTTTTTAATAAACAGGATGGTTGGGATATTGCGGATGCCGTATTCGTTCGGAGTATCAACATTGTCGTCCACGTTCAGTTTCCCGATTTGCACCTGACCATCATACTCTTTTGAAAGTTCTTCAATGCTGGGTCCAACCATGCGGCAGGGACCACACCACTCTGCCCAAAAATCAATTACAACTGGTTTCCCGCTATTGATTACATCTTTGATGTTGCTGTCAGTAAATTCTAATGCCATAATATTTTGTCATTTAATGTTTAATGTTCAACGTTTATTTTCCGGTGCAAATCTAATTGAAAATCTTATAATCAGGAAATAAAAAAACATTGAATTGTATGATAACTATATTGAAATCATCTATGTATTTATTATTTCACCTGAAAATCTATCTTTCCGTCATCTTTGTATTTCTTCAATAATTTATAAAAATCTTTATTTATCTTTATCCGGCACTGACGAGCAAAAAGTCTCACCCTTTGTTGAGTAAGCAAATCCACCACATTGAAATAGATGTTTACACTTCCTTTATGCTGAAGTACCATATCCGACATATCCTCTGCAAACTCATCATCCAGTTGATCCAGCGGAATAGTAATCGTAAGTGTATCGACTAATTTATCTTTTACATCATTCAACACTTCAATCTTTTGTATTTTGAGTTCCGGAACAACCGGAGTATTAGGGTCAGATTGATTTCTGTAATTATAATCAGAATTTTTTTTCTGTACCGTTGCATGAATCAATAAATACAAATCCTTGATCATATAATTTTTGAATTCAATATAATTGTTACCAAAAAGGACAAACTCAAAAGCGCCATCATAATCTTCCAATGTAAATACTCCATAGGGATTTCCGGCTTTGGATGTACCGTGACGTATGGCTGTCACCATGCCACCAATCCTGAGCTGTTTGCCCATCAAAGGCATCAGGTCTTTCAACTCTGACGCTTTGGTATTGCAGACATAATTAATTTCAAACTCATAATCATCCAAAGGATGGGCAGAAAGGTACATACCTATATATTCACGTTCTTTGTTGAGTTTTTCTAGAGGTGACCAATCGTGAGCATAAGGAATTTCCGGTTTGACAATTTCAACCGATTCTAAATCTCCGAACAATGAATTTTGGCTCATCGCTTGATCCGATTGATATTTGTTACCATACCGGATAATACTATCAATAACCAATTCTCCCTTGTTGTTTTCTACAAAGAATTGTTCTCTTTTGGTGTCCGAAAATCCATCGAAAGCTCCCGCAAGCACGAGACTCTCAATCGTTTTTCTATTACAGGAAGTAAGGTTAACCCTTTCGATAAAATCGAAAATACCCTTGAATTTGCCATTTTTGTTTCTCTCTTCTACGATGCTCTCCACTGCACCTTCCCCAACACCTTTGATACCTCCCAGACCAAAACGGATATTTCCATCTTTGTTTACCGTGAAAGTCAGGTCACTTTCGTTGACATCAGGACCAAGCACATTCATACCTAAGTTGCGGCATTCGTCCATGAATTTTCCAACTTCTCCGATGTCATCTTTGTTGCGTGTTAGGTTGGCTGCCATAAATTCAGCCGGGTAGTGCGCTTTCAGATAGGCAGTCTGATAAGCTATCCAGGAATAACAGGTTGCATGGGATTTATTGAATGCATATTTGGCAAATTCAGACCAGTCGGACCAGATTTGTTCTAATTTTTCATCAGGCCCGAAACCATTTTTCTTGCAGCCTTCCATGAATTTTACTTTCAGAGCAGCCATTTTATCGATAAGTTTTTTCCCCATGGCTTTACGCAACTCATCCGATTGACCGCGGGTGAACCCGGCTAAGTCACGACTCAGTAACATCACCTGCTCCTGATATACGGTGATTCCATAAGTATCTTTCAACCTGTGTTCCATTTCCGGGAAATGATATTCAATCTTTTCGCGTCCATGTTTGCGGTTTACAAACTGAGGGATGTATTGCATAGGACCGGGACGATACAATGCATTCATCGCGATTAAGTCTTCGAATTGAGTTGGTTGCAGTTCCTTCAGATATTTCTGCATACCGTGCGACTCAAACTGGAAAGTCCCGACTGTTAACCCTTTACTGAAGAGTTCATAAGTTTTTTTATCATCAATCGGAATTGCATCAATATCAATATCAATTCCATGTGTCTTTTTAATATTTGAAAGCGCTTCCTTTATAATTGAAAGCGTTTTTAAACCGAGAAAGTCCATTTTGATCAAACCAACTTCTTCAATCACAGACCCTTCATACTGAGTAACAAGCATCTCCTCGTTGGTTTCCTTATCCACAGCCGTACTCAAGGGGATGATATTTTTCAAATCATCAGCTCCAATGATAACCCCACAAGCATGCACGCCCGTCTGACGTACAGTACCTTCGAGCATTTCTGCATATTTCAGGGTATCAGACATATTTTGATCCTGAGAATTACGCGCAATTTGCAGTTCAGGAACGAACTTTACGCAATTCGAAATGTTGACTTTCATCGCTTTCCCGCTCACATCATCCGGCAATTTATCTGGAATCAGTTTGGTAAGTCTTTCTGCTTCCGCTAACGGTAATTTTTGAACACGTGCCACGTCCTTAATCGACGATTTCGTAGCCATTGTTCCGTAAGTGATGATGTGAGCCACCCTTTCTTTTCCGTACTTTTCTTTCACCCAACGCAACACCTGACCACGACCATCATCATCGAAGTCAATATCTATATCGGGCATAGAGATACGATCCGGATTTAGAAAACGCTCGAACAGCAAATCATATTTAAGGGGGTCAATATCAGTAATACGCAAACAATAGGCTACCACTGAACCCGCAGCAGAACCTCGTCCAGGTCCAACAGCTACTCCCATACCCCTTGCCGCATTGATAAAATTCTGAACGATCAAAAAATAACCCGGAAAACCCATGGTTTTCATCACGTTTAACTCAAAGTCGATGCGTTCGGAGATTTCTTCATTCAGATTTTCACCATATCGTTTCAAAGCTCCTTCCATGGTAAGTTTCCGCAGGTAATCAGCCTCTAATTTCACACGGATGACTTTTTCGTAACCACCCAATCTATCGAAACCATCGCCGAATTCCTCGCGAAGCATTTGTTCTTTGTATTGTTGTCGGTACGCATTTTCTGTGGCAAATTCTTCCGGAATAGGAAAAACCGGCATCATCGGTGGGGAATCTATATCATAAAACTCAACCTTGTTTGCAATTTCTACAGAGTTCTCAAGTGCTTCCGGGATTTCAACGAAAATTTCCCACATCTGTTCCGGCGTTTTGAGATATTCCTGTTTCGTATATCGCATACGGGTCGGATCGTCCAGATCTTTTCCCGTACTCAGACAAATGAGTCGTTCATGACCATCTCCATGGTCTTCTTCTATAAAATGCACATCGTTAGTCGCGACAATTTTCGTATTGGTTTTTCGCGCTAAATTGATCAGATCAACATTCTGGCGTTTTTGCTTTTCATATACCGTAGTATCAGCATTGGGTTTATCTGTTTGATGGAGTTGCAATTCAATATAGAAGTCGTCTCCAAAAACTTTTTTATACCAAAGTATGGATTTTTCTGCTTCTCCGAGATCACCTTTCTCCACCTTTTTATGAATTTCACCTCCCAAACAGGCAGAAGATGCAATAATTCCCTCGCTGTATTTTTCCAAAATCTCATGGTCGATACGCGGGCGGTAATAAAAACCTTCCATCCATCCCAGCGAAATCAATTTACAGAGGTTCTGATATCCTTTTTTGTTTTTAGCCAGTAGCACCAAATGGTATCCGCTGCGGTCTTCAACATTGTCTTTATCTTTCGAAAACCGGCTTCGGCGGGCCACATATGCTTCACAACCCAAAATTGGTTTAAAAAGTTTATTTTCAGCATCTATCAACTGGGTTGACAACGTTAACCGCTTTTCTTCAGCTAATTCGTCATTTTTCAACTCCTTTTTCAACTGAGCAATTTCGCTGTGAACCTTGCTATTTTTCTTTTTTACATAGTTGTAAAACTCTTTGATACCAAACATATTCCCATGGTCGGTAAGCGCGATGGCATTCATTCCACTTGCAGCAGCCCGTTCCACCAATCCAGGTATTGATGACATACCGTCCAGGATTGAATAATAAGAGTGCACGTGAAGATGAACAAATGATTTCATGTAAATATGTGGATTAAAAGAGATTAAAAAAACAGCGCAAAAAGTAAAATTTGGCTGTTAAAGATAAGGACTTTTGATTGAAATAGGGGAAGTAGGGTGGTGAAAGTTTTCAACAATGAAGGATATACTCAGTTTAACACGGAAGACTTTCAGGATGTATCCCCAAAATATTATGAATTTGCTGAGAACCCGAAAAAATTATTGACAAATCTGTCTCTCAATTTCCTCATCAGTCCCCTCAATGATTCGCTTTGCCCGAAGATAATAGGGCTCTCTTTTTTGGAGGGTTTCGGAGATGTATTGTTGCAATTCATCACCTGTTTTGTCGCGAAGCAGGGGACGTACTCCTGCTCTCGAGGCAGAAAGTCGTTCGGACAGATGTTCAGGTGTAAGACGGATATAAATGGTTTCACCAAATTGATTCATGAAATCCATGTTGTCAAAAAAACAGGGAGCGCCACCGCCGGTAGCAATGACAACATCCTCAAAATCGGCAACTTCACGCAAACAGTTTCTTTCAATTTCACGAAAACCCCATTCACCATTTTCTGCAAAAATTTGTGCTACAGTTCGCCTGTATTTGTTTTCAATGTAGCTGTCTAAATCGATAAATGTGAGTCCATGCCGTTTAGCGAGCAGTTTGCCCATGGCAGTTTTGCCTGAACCCATAAACCCTATCAGAAAAAATCGTTGCATGGTTATTTATTGTTTGTTTGCAAAAATACCATAACAAATTGATTTCTGGACAAAAAAGGGTCAATTTTAGTAAAAAATTTGATTTCTGTTGCCAATCAGCGCACAGCTTACATTTTTCAATTATCTTTGCGTGTCAATCAAATAAAAGCATCGTGGAAAAACAAAGCGCTGTCCTATTGATTTTTACGGGGGGAACCATCTCTATGTCGGAAAACCCGGCAACCGGAGCATTGCGACCGATTGATTTCGAGCGACTTCAGGAATTGTTACCGGAATTGAAACAAACCGGAATCAACATCAAAAGCATTCCGTTTCTCCCACTTATTGATTCATCTGATGTGCATCCTGTCACCTGGGAGAAAATCGCACTTTGCATAGAAGAGAATTATGCTGATTTCGATGGCTTTGTTATTTTACAT
>JAQWCZ010000094.1 GCA_028705705.1 Paludibacter sp. | reverse complement strand
GCGTAATTTTATGCTATAGGCAATTGAATTTTGAGTGTTTAAAATATTGTTAGGGCTGCAAATATATGGATTAGTTTTCAATTGGCAAAGAAACTTTCTTAAAATATGCTAAGAAACAGGTTTTTGAGGCAATAAAAGTCATTTACTCCAAGATTATCCAAGACCTGTCAGGTTTTGAAAACCTGACAGGTCTGATGGCATAAATAAAAATTCACTCCACATACAACACCAATCCTTTCAAATACTCTCCTTCCGGATGATAAATGTTAACGGGATGATCTACAGGCTGTGTTAACTGATGAAGAATACGCACATTACGACCTGTTTCGGCTGCCGCACTGAACACAGCCAACCTAAACTGTTCCTTACTGATTACCTGCGAACAGGAGAAAGTAAAAATGACACCCCCAGGTTTTACCTGTTCGATACCTTTTGCATTGAGTCGCTTATATCCTTTCAGGGCATTTCTTACTGCATCCCGGTGTTTGGCAAAAGCTGGTGGATCCAGGATAATTAAATCATATTGGTTTTTGTTGGCATTCAGATAACGAAAGGCATCTTCTGCAAAAGAAGCATGACGGGCATCCCCGGGAAAGTTTAACGCCACATTCTGATCGGTCAGCTCTATGGCTTTTGCTGAACTATCGACCGAATGCACCAGCTTTGCTCCTCCCCGCATCGCGTAAACAGAAAACCCGCCTGTATAACAGAACATATTCAACACGGTTTTACCTTTTGCATATTGTTCCAACAAAGCCCGGTTTTCCCGCTGATCGATGAAAAAACCGGTTTTTTGTCCTTTCAACCAATCAACCTGAAACTGAAGTCCGTGCTCCAAAGTGGTATGACCGGCCTTATTTTTTCCCATCAGAAATCCATTTTCCGGTTCAAGAGCCGCTTTGAAAGGCAAAGTTGTTTCCGATTTATAATACACATTTTGCACACCCGGTACACATTTCACAATGGCTTCGGCCAGTGTTTTCCTAACATAGTGCATTCCCACTGAATGTGCCTGCATCACCGCGGTATCACCATATACATCCACAATTAAACCGGGCAAATTGTCTCCTTCTCCATGAATCAACCGGAAAGTATTGTTATCAACATGAATCAATCCGGCAGTTACACGCAATTGATAGGCAGCATTTACCTTTTCAAGCCAAAAATCATCAGCAATAAGCACATCAGCAAAAGATAAAATGCGTACAGCTATACTACCAATTTGGTAATGCCCTATAGCCAGAAAACTTTTGTCCGCCGCATATACCGCAACCAAATCACCCTCATCAGGTTTACCTTCAATGAACTGAATGGCACCGGAAAATACCCAGGGGTGAAAACGACGAAGGCTTTCTTCTTTTTTGGGTTTTAAATGTATTTTAATCATATTTTTTTATGTCGCCTGTCTTTAGTATCCGGTTTTGTCGCTACCTACGGCAGCTTCGTTGGGTGGTGATTAGCTATTCGTTATTAGCTAATAACTCAATCTCCACTTTCGTCAGCTTCTTTTCTTTCATCAACTGCTTATAAATCATCAGGGCAGCCCAGGCATCTGTTGCCGCATAACGTTGTTGTTGCTCAGTCAGCTCCATACTTTCCCAATTCGTCAGGCGTTGACTTTTAGAAATCTTTTGATTGAATACGATGGCAAAGATTTTTTGAAGTCCAAGTTCCATAATTCCATAATTTTTCACAATCGACTGTAAGTCAACAATATTCTCAGGTTTAAAACGATGATGTTTATTCAGCCCGTTGAAATCATCTTTTAAAGCCAGGCCTATTTTTTTAACCGACTTATCCGACAAAAAATCACTCAGCTCTTTCGGGAAAGCTATTTTATTGAGTCTGAATAAATAACAAATATTTTCAGTAGAAACCTGCAATAGCGAGACTTTATGCAACATTCCCTTTTTAAACGAAGGTTTAGTTTCCGTATCAATTCCAACCAATTTATGCTGACGTAACACCTGCATAGCATTAGTCACTTTATCTTCCCTATCAACAACGCTTACCTCACCTTCAAATACAACGATGGGCAATTCATTAACTTCCTCTTTAGTTATCTTTGGTTTTATCATTCAAATCATACTTTTATTCATCATCACGCAGAAAATCGACGAAAGTGTTACGGTCTAACTTACCGGCAGTTGAATCTCCATCCTCTTCATTTTCATCTATTTGTTTGTTATATTTGATATTATGCAAAGCCTTTAGTGCATTTAGGACTTTTTGACCCCAATGTTCACCGAAACCTTCCAGACAAGTAACCAGAGCATCGTTCATTACATCAGTATCCGCTAACTGATAATTCGCTGCAAAATCTTTCAATTCCTGGTAAACATCCGCCAGATTTTCCGACACAAAAGCAGCAACAGGTGTGTCACTCATGGCCATATCAGGATGAAAAGTCTCCAGGTATGAGTCCTGTTCCCCGAGTAATGTCTCTACCTGCTCTTTGACATCATTATAATCTTCTTCGGTAACAAATCTTTCGGTCTCATCATCGTAAACACGAGAAGGAACTTCAAGCATGGATATTTTCAGATATAACAATGCCAGTATCTTTACACTCTTATCAATAAATTCTCCGCGTGACAAATTAACTGCGTGCTCCAAAAACAGACAAGTTTCAGCGGCTACTGTCACAAATTCAATTACCGGAGGTGTATATACTATATGATCGGGAAGATTTTCTATTTCCATGGTTTTCAAATTAAACATGCAAAAGTAAAAAAAATATTGGCGTGTTGAAAATAAACACACAACCTGCAAACATTTTTACCTTTAACTTTGTTTAATATTTAGAAAGTTTCACCTCTAAATCCGAAGTATTATGGAAGAAAAAATTGTAAAGCTAAAAAATTACGAGCGAATGGAAGAGGCGATGCTTGATCAGTCGGTGCTATCCGAAAATAAGATATCCAGCTCCATTCCCAATTCGACGAGTGCTGATATTCTACCTATGCTCAATGAGCTCAACGAAGGAATCGCGCTAATGGTATTTGAAAAAGATTTTGATAAAGCCTGGGAAGTTTTGAAAGAATATCATCAATATGATGAGTGATCTTTAAAAAGTCTAAATCAACCCAGGATTTCGTTTAAGGGTTTCACAACAAAGTCCCGTTCCTTCATGTGAGGGTGCGGGACTTTCAATTCCGGTAAATCTATTACCAAATCCTCGTATAGTAAAATATCAACATCAATAATTCGGTCAGCATAAACACCATCGACCGATTTTTTTTCCCTACCCATTTCTTTTTCTATTTTCTGAAGCTGATGTAGTAGTTCAAGCGGCTGGAGCGATGTTTCCACGCATATCACCACATTGATAAAATCATGTACCGAGTCAAATCCCCACGGAGCAGAAACATAATAATCAGACCGTCGAATTACCTCGCCTGTTACCCTTGCAATTTTACGAATTGCGTAGTCGATATTGGCTTTTTTATCGCCAAGGTTACTACCTAAACTCAAATACGTTTTCATGGTTCACGGGAGTTTCAGATTTCACTTAATTCCAACCAGCGCATGGTTTTCTCATCAATCAATTCCAACAAAACAGAAAACCGCTCAGATGCCAAAACTACTTCATCATTAGTTAATAGACCCGATGACATTGCTTCCTCGATTCTTGCCTTTTCCCCTTCCAATTCAGGAATCTCACGTTCCAGCGCTTCAAATTCCTGCTTCTCCTTAAAACTCATTTTACGCTTTGCGGATGCATTGCTCTCTTTTTTTTCTAAAACAGGCTGTATTTCATTTTCCGCTTTAGGGCGCAAGCGTTGCGCCCCTACGCTTTCCGTTTTCCGCTCTTCGTTTTCAAACTCCCATTCACGGAAATCGGTATAATTCCCAGGAAAATCTTTAATCTCTGCATTCCCTTTGAAAACAAGCAAATGGTCAACTACCTTATCCATAAAATAGCGATCGTGACTCACCACAATCACGCACCCTTTGAAAGATTGCAGATATTCTTCCAGGATATTAAGTGTGACTATATCAAGGTCATTAGTCGGCTCATCCAGCACAAGAAAATTGGGATTCCGCATCAGGACAGTACATAAATACAACCGCCTCTTCTCTCCCCCGCTGAGTTTATACACATAATTATATTGTGTTTCCGGTGTAAACATAAAATGCTGAAGAAACTGTGATGCGGACATTTTTTTCCCGTTCCCCAAATTCACTTCCTCAGCAATGTCACGCACCACATCAATTACTTTCATCTGTTCATCAAATGCCAGTCCGTCCTGACTATAATACCCGAAAACCACGGTTTCACCAATATCAAACGAGCCACTATCCGGCTTAACTTCGCCCAGCAGCATTTTCAGAAAAGTCGTTTTTCCGGTACCATTTTTACCAATAATGCCCATTTTCTCATACCGAGCAAAATTATAATAAAACTGATCCAGGATTTTAAAATCTCCGTAAGCTTTCGAAATATATTTTGCCTCGAATATTTTGGAACCTAAATAGGATGCTTTTACATCCAGTTGTACTTTATCCTGATTCAGTTTTTGTTTAGCCCTGTTTTCAATAACATAAAAACGATCAATACGTGATTTGGCTTTTGTAGCCCTGGCCTGCGGCTGACGGCGCATCCAGTCCAATTCTTTTCGATAGAGATTATTCGTCCTTTCTGTTTCTGCATTAAAAGCGTCCAGTCGCTCCTGTCTCTTTTCTAAATAATAACTGTAATTCCCGCTATATTGAAACAACTGTTGCTGATCAAGTTCGAGTATATCCGTACACACCCGGTCAAGGAAATAGCGGTCGTGCGTCACCATCAGCAATGACATAGATGAACGTTTCAAGAAATCTTCCAACCATTCCACCATTTCCAGATCAAGGTGGTTTGTAGGTTCATCTAATATCAGCAAATCAGGCTCACCAATCAGCACGTTTGCTAACGCTACCCTTTTTAACTGTCCACCCGACAATTCCCCGATTTTCTGTTCGAAGTTGGTTATTTTCAACTTGCCCAACACCTGTTTAATTCTTGCCTCATAATCCCAGGCATTGTGCAAATCCATGCGATTCATAATTTCAGGCAGTAGGTCGTGATTATCCGAAAGCATACAATGTTCATACGCAGCAATCGTTCTCACCACCTCGTTATCCGATTGCAAACAAGCATCAATTACCGAAAGTCCTTTGGGAAAATCAGGAGCCTGTTCCAGGTAGCTCACCCTTAAATCCCGGCGGAAAGAAATCGTACCCGAATCATAATCTTCGATCCCGGCAATGATATTCAACAATGTTGTCTTACCGGTACCATTTTTAGCGATCAGCGCAACACGCTGTTTATCAGAGATTCCGAAAGAAATATCCTGAAACAAGAGTAAATCGCCGAATGACTTGGTAAGGTGCTCTATCTGAAGGTAACTAATCATATCATAAAAATTAAGTCACAAAGATACAATTTTTGATGCAGTCTCCGAATTTGGAATGATTACAAATTAACAAAATAGGCTTAAAAAAAACTATCTCACTTTTTCGAAACAAACAAAAAAAGTATCTTTGCAAGGATATGAACCAAAATCATTGGCACATTGGTATATTGGTATATTATGAAAAATGAAATAAATATTCATCTTTAAAATTAAGAAAAATGGCATCATTAAAAGGAACACAAACCGAAAAGAATCTATTGATTGCTTTTGCAGGTGAAAGTCAGGCCCGCATGCGTTACACGATGTTCTCAAGCAAAGCAAAGAAAGAAGGTTTTGAACAAATTGCAGGTGTATTTCTGGAAACAGCAGAACAGGAAAAAGAACATGCTAAAAAATTCTTCAGTTATTTAGAAGGAGGCATGGTAGAAATCAACGCTTCCTATCCGGCTGGTATAGTAGGTACAACAGCAGAAAACTTACTGGCAGCAGCCATGGGCGAGCACGAAGAATGGGCTCATGATTATCCAATGTTTGCGGACATTGCTGAAAAAGAAGGTTTCAAGGCTATCGCCGTTTCATTCCGAAAGATCGCAGAAGTAGAAGCCGAGCACGAAAGTCGTTACCGTCAATTACTTGAAAGAGTAGAAGCTGAAAAGGTATTCAACCGCGACGAAGAAATCGAGTGGCAGTGTCGCAACTGCGGATATGTACATAAAGGCAAAAATGCACCGAAAGTTTGTCCTGCCTGTACCCACCCACAAGCATATTTCGAAGAAAAGAAAAATAATTATTAAAATTCGACAATCATATTGGGGACAACCGTTAATCATACTGGATTACGGTTGTTTCTTTTAGACACCTCATTACTTTTAGGCATTTGTTATTCGCTATTCACTATTCGCTAAAAAATGACACCCGAGCTCATTCTTACTAATGATGGTTCCCATTCGTTTTTACAAAATGAACTGAATGAAACCTACCATTCCGTTCATGGTGCCATTCAGGAATCGGCACATATTTTTATTGAAGCCGGTTTAAATAGGTGTGCAAAAGATCAATTGCACATACTTGAAATAGGTTTCGGAACCGGATTAAATGCATTTTTAACGCTACATGAATGCGAGTCAACCCGACAAAAAGTTGCATACACTGCCATTGAACTTTATCCTTTATCCACTGAATCAGCCTGTTTGTTGAATTATCCTGACATATTAGCATCCGAAAAAAAAGATTTGTTTTACCAATTGCATACTGCTCCTTGGCACAACCACATTCAACTTACCCCTCAGTTTGAACTTTATAAAATTCAGGAAGATTTTTCATCCATGACATTAACCGGATATTACGATTTAATCTATTTCGATGCGTTTTCTCCCGAAAAACAACCTGAAATGTGGACAAAAGACCGTTTCAGCATGCTGTATAAGCACTGCAAGCCCGGAGCCATACTTACTACCTATTGTTCAAAAGGAATTGTACGACGTGCCTTACAATCAGCAGGATTTAGTGTTGAACGCATTCCCGGACCGCCGGGGAAAAGAGAGATACTTCGGGCGATGAAAGAATAATAAACCACATGAGTCACATGAGTAAACTGAAGTTTATACTATTAAAACAAAAAATCGAAATTTAACTTTGTTTTTCAAGACTTATACTCTCTAATGTGACTAATGTGGTAAATATTTTAATTTAATTATGTTATTTGTAGTTAACCAAATTATTATTATCTTTGCGCACTCAAAAAAATGAAGGCAAGTCCAACGAGGCTTAAATTCTATTTATTAATTAAAATTTACATATTATCATGTATTTAACCGTTGAAAAAAAACAGGAACTGTTTGCTAAATACGGCAAATCAGCTACTGACACAGGCTCACCTGAGGCCCAGATTGCATTGTTTACTTTCCGCATCAACCATTTAACAGAGCACCTGAAACAGAACAAAAAAGACTTCAGTACAGAACGCGCTTTGGTTATGTTGGTAGGAAAGCGTCGTCGTTTACTCGATTACTTAATCAAAAACGACATCGAACGTTACCGTGCAATTATCAAAGAACTGGGAATCAGAAAATAATTTCATTCCGAATCTCATTAAAAAGGCGTTTCAATTTCTTGAGATGCCTTTTTTGTTCAAAATATCTTTTCAAAATATGATGTTAAAGTATATCTTTGCATGAATTTAAACCTATATTTACAATAACATGTCCCAAAAACCCGCCATAAGATCGGAAGA
>JAQWCZ010000093.1 GCA_028705705.1 Paludibacter sp. | reverse complement strand
CCCATCACGAGACTGAAAATGGTGGTCACCGCAAAAGCCAGTAACCAAAAGTACTGCGGGGTAAGGGTGTAAATCCAGATAATCGCAGATAAGATCAATCCTCCGATGAATATGCTGACTCCCCAAGATTTGAGTTTATCAGTTATGAAAATAGTTGGTGTGACCTTATTAAACTCAAATTTTTCTTCTATGACAAAAGTATGACACCAATCAAAAGGAATATTGATGATATCATTGATAATGAAAAGTATCCCGAAAAACAGCAGTAATTGTAGTATTGGTTGATCTGTCCATAGTTGTACAATACGATCGAGCCAACCGAAACCACCTAACACATACATCAATAAGATAATAACAAAGCTGAAAACACTTGTGAGTAAACCAAATCGCGCATTTGTACGAAAATAATCCTGTTGGCGATTATATTTATCTTTATCGTATATGTCAGCCAGTATTTCGGGAAGTTGTTTGCGGGAATGTCTAATATTAAGAATGGTCAGGTACCGGTCGAAGCCGAACTCCAAAGCCAGTATCGCGATGATAACAATAAGTAATGCCTCAACCATTCAATTCGTATTTAATGTTGATTTTTCAAAATTTTAGATTTTGCGACACAAAAGTAAAAAAAATGTGCATAATGATAAAACTTTTTGAAGATTTATCATTAAAAAGTATCTTTGCACGAATTAAATACGAATAATTATGAGGTTATATACATTTGCATTCATTATTTTATTACTTTCGGTCGTGCTACCGGACGTGTTTTTTTATTTCAAATTAAAAAAACACCGTGCTAAACTGATTCTTCATCTGCTCAATTTCTTACCGACTGTATTTTTCATTACAATATTCGCGATTATGAAATTTGCAGATATCCATTCCTATCAACCTTCGTCCTTTCAGTTTTTCATGTGGATGAATTTTGTTTTTATGGCTATCTATCTTCCTAAATTAGTGTATATTATATTTCATTTCTTAAACTTCCTGATTAACTTGTTTCTGAAAGAAAAGATTTACCTGATACGGTATGCCGGCGTACTGACCGGGATGTTTCTGGTGATTCTGTTTGCACATGGTGCATTTGTAATTCCAAGAAATATTGAGGTCAGGAAAACCGAAATTGAGGTCAGTGGACTTCCCCCTGCTTTCGATAACTATAAAATCGTACAAATATCTGATATCCACTTAGGAAGCTGGGGAAAAAGTTACAGCTATATAGAACCCGCTATTCAGAAAATCAACGAACAGGAAGCTAATCTCCTCGTGTTTACAGGCGATATCGTTAACAATTACAGCCAGGAAATGAATGGATGGGATGAATATTTCCTGCAATTGAAAGCCAAAGACGGTAAATATGCTATACTCGGCAACCACGATTACGGAGATTATTCCGAATGGGATAAAGAGGAAGACAAGGTAGCTAACCTGGCTGCTATCCAGCAACATATAAGCGATTTCGGGTTTAAATTACTTACCAATGAATTTGTTCAGCTAAAAAAGGATTCAGGTATCATCGAACTATTGGGCGTCGGTAACTGGGGAAAACCGCCCTTTCCCAAATATGGTGACTTAAATCGGGCATTGGCTGAAACAGATTCAGCTACTCTGAAAATACTCTTATCACATGATCCATCCCACTGGAAAGGAGAAGTATTAGCACACAAAAACATCTTCCTGACCTTGTCAGGACACACCCATGCTGCACAAATGGCATTTAACATGTATGGCAAACTGAGATCGCCTTCAGCCTGGGTTTATGATGAATGGGATGGATTGTATCAGGAGGGTGAACAGTATTTGTTTGTCAACAGAGGCCTTGGATTTATTGGCATTCCGGTACGACTGGGTGTAGCACGACCGGAAGTTACGGTCATCACCCTGCGAACTAAAAAATAATCAGATGCAAATCAAAGCAATAACAGTATCCATACTTGTTTTGACTCTGGGATTTTCTTGTACTGTGGAAGAAGATACCATCAAAATAGGTTTATTAGAGGGCCCTTCAGCCGTGAGCTTTATTACTATGATCGACAAGCCACCGGTTATAAACAACAGGAAAGTCGAGTTCATCATCCACTCGGAACCGCTCCGCATTCAGGCCATGATGATGCAGGGTGAACTTGACTTCGCGGTTTTACCTACTGTCATGGCTGCGAATCTTTACAACAAAGGGGTTGATTACAAGCTGCTTGCTGTTCCGGTCTGGGGCACCTTGTATTTGCTGACTAATATCCCGGTTATTCAAAACCTGAATCAATTGCAACACAAAAAAGTATATTTGTTCGGACAAGGTTCCACGGCCGATGTTTTATTCCGGAATTATTTAAAGAAAAACACACTACATCATATCCGGACTGATTATTCCTACTCCTCCAATCCGGAACTTGCACATGCCTTTTTACAACAGAAGATAGCTTTGGCCGTGATTTCCGAACCGATGGTCAGCCTCCTGATGTCAAAGGATGCGACTATACGGATTTTACAAAAAATCGAACCCGAAGACATATTATCTAATTCCGATGAATGCACATTCGCACAAACTTCATTTCTTGTGAATTCCAATCTGAAAAAGGATTACAAAGAATTAATACAGACTGTATCCGAACAATATAAAGAGAGTTGTCATTATACTTATCAACATCCTGAAAAAACAGCCGAATTACTGGTTAAACACGGCATTTACCCCAATACAGCGGTAGCCCTGCAATCAATTCCACGCTGTAACATCAGGTTCAGCTATGCTTCCGATGTAAAAGAAACCGTGATGGATTATCTGAAAATTTTTTATACATTTGAACCTGAAAGTACAGGAGGCAAATTGCCTGCTGATGATTTTATTTACAGTCTGTCACCGGAATAAAGCCATAAATAATCTTTTATGAAACACAAGCCAACGCCTGCCTTTTACAGTATTCTGCTATTGCTGGTTTTCTGGCAGGGATTGGCAATGTTAATCGGTTACCCTGATTTGTTTCCGTCTGTGACGGGTCTTTTGAAAGCCATTGTTGCTTTACTGACCGATTCGGGCTTTTATGCTTCCCTGACTGTCACGATTCTGCGCGGACAGATCGGATTCGCGCTCTCCTTTGCTTTGGTGGCGGTTTTAGCAACTATCGCCTTGCATCATCCTTTCTGGAAATCCTTTTTTCATCCCTGGGTAGTGGTCATGCGCTCTGTTCCGGTTATTTCCATTGTTTTAATAGCCTTACTTTGGCTTTCTCCTCCGGGGTTGCCGGTTTTCATTGCTTTCTTTACCATGTTCCCTATTTTATATCAAAACATACTGAGCGGACTGGAACACACGGATAGTAAATTGGTTGAAATGGCAAAGGTATTTAACAAAAACAACCTGCAACGACTGCAATATATCTACCTACCCTCGGCACGTTCGTTTATCCTGTCGGGGATGACAACAGCCATGGGTTTTGGTTGGAGGGCAGTCATCATCGGCGAAGTACTTGCTGGTCCGGTTCACGGCATCGGTACCAGCATGAAAAAATCCCAGGCTTTTATCGATATGAAGGAGTTACTCGCGTGGACTGTCATCGCCATCGTGGTGAGTTATACGTTTGATGTACTACTAAAATTACTTGCCAAACAGAGCGGAAAATTACGTTTATCAATTACAAAAAAAAACATATATCCAAAAATTGTAACTGCTGATAAAAAGGCTATTAGCATTAACTCATTAAACAGATCATTCAATAATAAACCTGTACTCCACAATTTAAATCTGAGCCTATCTAACGAGCACATCCATCTACTCAAAACAGCATCCGGTTCGGGCAAAACCACCCTGATGCACATCATCGCAGGCATCCTGAAAAAAGACAATGGCACGCTTATTTTTAATCAACCTGAACCGGTCATCGCGTATGCTTTTCAGGACAAAAGGTTGATTCCCTGGCTGAACGTAGAGCAGAATATTGCCTTTGCTCTACCCCATTTTCCTCAGGTTACGACTGCTGAAAAAGAACGGATTAATGCATTAATTCACTTACTGGAACTGGATAATCAACAGGATAAACTCCCCGATATCCTGAGTGGCGGGGAACAACAGCGGGTGGCATTAGCTAGGGCTTTGGCACTTCCCTGTCATGTATTGTTATTGGACGAACCGCTTACCGGTCTGGGGCAAGCCTTGAAAATCAAGATCATCGGGGAAATTGAAAAATTTACACAGAATTACAAGCCAGTGATTGTTTGGGCAACGCATGAAGATGTTGAGAAATATCTTAGTCCTGTTCGCAATATTGAATTGTAGAGATTAAAAAAGCTCATGTTGCACAATGCTTCATGAGCTTTTCTTTAAGAAATTAATATTCGTCCCAACTTTTTATCTTGATATCATCAAGTTTGAGATTACAGAATGCCTGAATAAATGCAGAAGCCAATCTCGCGTTGGTGAGTAATGGTATATTAAAATCAACGGTGCTGCGACGTATGATGTAATCATTGCGTAACTCCCTTTCTGTCGTATTTTTGGGAATATTGATGACCAGATCGAAATGTTTTTTTGCCAGCAAATCTTTGACATTCAGCTCTCCGTCTTCATCCGGCCACTGAACAGCGATGGCTTCTACTCCATTTTCTGCTAAGAAACGCTGTGTTCCGCGTGTGGCGTAAATTTTATATCCTTTTAGTTGCAGCAAACGGGTTGCTTCCATCAATTCAACTTTCGATTTGGGTTCTCCGGAAGAAATCAAGATACTTTTCTTCGGAATTTGAAAACCCACTGATAAAAGTGATTTTAATACAGCCTCAGAATAATCATCGCCTATACAGCCCACTTCGCCGGTAGATGACATATCCACTCCCAGAATCGGGTCGGCATTGTGTAGTCTCGCGAAAGAAAACTGAGAAGCTTTCACACCGATGT
The DNA here is from genome assembly GCA_028705705.1 of Paludibacter sp. Classification (GTDB taxonomy): domain Bacteria; phylum Bacteroidota; class Bacteroidia; order Bacteroidales; family Paludibacteraceae; genus Paludibacter. The sequence continues at coordinate 2,761 of JAQWCZ010000093.1, read as the reverse complement.
GCTCTACATCAAAAACCGATGAATCAGGCTTGCTGTAAGGAGCATTCAGCATAATACGGGTAGCCGTTTCGATGAAGTTACGCTTGATGATTTTTGAAACAAAAGGGAACGAACGCGATGCACGCAAATTACATTCTATTACCTTGATGTAATTGTCTTTAGCTAAAAATTGAATGTTAAATGGTCCGCTGATGTTCAGTTCTTTAGCGATTTTTCTGGAAATACGTTTGATACGACGCATGGTTTCAAAGTAAATCTTCTGTGCAGGGAAAACCAAGGTAGCATCTCCGGAATGCACTCCAGCAAACTCGACATGTTCTGAAATGGCATATTCAACCACTTCTCCGTTCTGTGCAACAGCGTCAAATTCAATTTCTTTCGCGTTTTGCAGAAATTCAGACACCACCACGGGATATTGTTTTGACACCTTGGCAGCCAATGACAGGAACTTGCGCATTTGCTCTTTGTTGTAACAAACATTCATAGCTGCACCAGAAAGTACATAAGACGGACGAATCAACACCGGGAAACCAACTTCTTCTATAAACGAATCAATCTCATCGAAGTTGGTAAGCTCTTTCCACTTAGGCTGATCAATTCCCAACTCATCGAGCATGGTGGAGAATTTGTGACGATTCTCTGCTCTGTCGATTGATGCGGCTGAAGTCCCGAGAATGGGCACCTGCTGACGGTCGAGTTTCGTCGCCAGGTTATTCGGTATTTGTCCGCCCATGGAAAGGATAACGCCCTTCGGCGATTCAATATCCACCACGTCCAGCACCCTTTCGAAAGATAACTCATCGAAATAAAGTCTGTCACACATATCGTAGTCGGTCGAAACCGTTTCGGGATTGTAGTTAATCATCACCGACTCATATCCTAAGTTACGTGCTGTAACCACTGCATTTACCGAACACCAGTCGAATTCCACCGATGAACCGATGCGATAGGCACCCGATCCCAACACGACGACTGCATCTTTATTTGATTTGGCAGGTTGGTAAGCTTTATCCGAACCATAGGTAAAGTACAAATAGTTGGTATCATCCGGATGATCAGAGGCAACGGTATTGATACGACGCACAATGGGGGTAACACCTGTGCTTTTTCGATATTGGCGAACCTCCAGGACTTCTTTCTCCATCGTACCGCCCGGATTTTCAACATAACGGGCAATCTGGAAATCAGAGAAACCAAGTCGTTTGGCTTCTGCCATGACTTCTTTCGGTAAATCTGATATTTTGTTATATTGCTCAAGTACTTTGGTGTACTTATAGATATTTTCTAATTTTTCGAGGAACCAGGTATCGATTTTCGTCAACGCTTCAATCTGATCCACGGAATATCCTTTCTCAAATGCATCCGCAATAGCAAAGATCCGCAAATCCGTCGGTTTGGATAGCGCATCTTCAATACTATCAAAAGTCAGATCATGGTTGCCGACAAAGCCGTGCATACCCTGACCAATCATGCGCAATCCTTTTTGGATGATCTCTTCGAACGACTGACCGATTGACATGATTTCACCTACCGATTTCATCGAAGAACCAATTTCCCGACTCACGCCCTGAAATTTGGTGAGGTCCCAACGCGGAATTTTCACAATCATATAATCTACAGATGGTGCTACATAAGCCGAATTGGGCGTACCCATCTCCCCTATTTGGTCGAGCGAGTAACCCAGTGCCAGTTTGGTAGCCACAAAAGCCAGCGGATATCCCGATGCTTTAGATGCCAATGCTGAAGAGCGACTCAGACGGGCATTGATTTCGATGATGCGATAATCATTGGTTTTCGCATTGAAAGCAAACTGAATATTACATTCACCCACGATGCCTATGTGACGAACCACCTGACGGGCAACGTTTTCAAGATAAGTAATCTGATCTTTGGTGAGGGTAATAATCGGTGCTACAACGATACTTTCACCAGTATGAATGCCCAGCGGGTCGAAATTCTCCATAGGCACTACGGTAAAACAATGGTCGTTTTTATCGCGAATGACTTCAAATTCAATTTCTTTCCAGCCTTTCAGACTTTCTTCTACTAAAATCTGTTTCGAGTAGGCCAAAGAACTTTTACAAAGGGTAATAAATTCCTCTTCATTGTCACATATACCGGAACCCAATCCACCCAGTGCATAAGCAGAACGCACCATCACCGGGAAACCGATTCGGCGACCCACTGTCAGGGCATCTTCGAGATTTTCAACTGCTTGTGAAACCGGCGTTTTGGCTTCAATTTCGTTCAACTTTTTCACAAACAAATCTCGGTCTTCCGTAATCATGATGGCTTCCACCGATGTTCCCAATACACCAACCCCATATTTTTCGAGTGTTCCGTTCAGATACATTTCAGTACCACAATTCAGGGCAGTTTGTCCCCCGAAAGCGAGTAAAATACCATCTGGCTTTTCCTTGATGATAATTTGTTCAACAAAATAAGGTGTGATGGGAAGAAAGTAAACCTTATCGGCAATACCTTCCGATGTTTGAATAGTAGCGATGTTGGGATTGATGAGTACTGTTTTAATGCCCTCTTCTTTCATGGCTTTTAACGCCTGCGATCCGGAATAGTCGAATTCTCCAGCCTGTCCGATTTTCAATGCCCCCGATCCCAAAAGGATCACTTTTTTAATTGATTGCTCTACCACGCTTGATATTAGTTTTATTGTTCCGAGCGGCAAACGGGGTTCGAACCCGCGACCTTCGGCTTGGGAAGCCGACGCTCTACCAACTGAGCTATTGCCGCGTTATTAGAG
>JAQWCZ010000092.1 GCA_028705705.1 Paludibacter sp. | reverse complement strand
CAATCTTTTCGTCAGGGGATGTCCTGATATTTCAAGTGCTTCAACTTCAGCTTTAAAAAGTGCAGGATCAAGTACCACGCCATTCCCAATAATATTAATCTTGTCTCCCTGAAAAATGCCTGAAGGAATTGAACGAAGTACGTATTTTTGACCCTCAAATTCGAGTGTATGACCGGCATTTGGTCCCCCCTGAAACCTTGTGACCAGGTCGTAAACGGGTGTTAATACATCTACTACTTTCCCTTTTCCTTCATCACCCCACTGGAGTCCTAATAATACATCTATTTTCATCGATATTATAATAAATTATTTTTTACTGCATTTTTTACAAATCCCATAAATATACAGGGAATAATGTGTGCTTTGAAAATTTGCAAATTCCTTTGATTGTATTGCTTTCCTTATTTTCTTATCTGTGAATTCCTTGACTTTGCCACAAACGATACAAACAGAATGGTTATGAATATTTGCCCCAATTGATTTTTCGTACTGAGCAGATAAACCATCAAACTGGTGTTTAATGACTAAACCGGCTTCATGTAATAAATCAAGCGTGTTATAGACGGTAGCTAAACTGACCCGGTATTCGTTTTGCAAACTATCGTATAGTTTTTCAGCATCGAAATGACCTTCAAGTGAATAAATCTTTTCAAGTATAGCAAATCTTTCAGGGGTCTTCCTATGTTTGTGTCTGATCAAATATTCAGTGAATATGCTGACGACAGTGGAATTTTCTTCTTTCATTGATACTGCTTAAACCACACAAAGATAAGTCATTTTTCAGAATTTCTCATCCAGATATCCTAAAAATATTAATTCTTGTTTTACCATTTGAAAGATATGCTTCTTACCTGAAACGTCATCATGTTCAAAAGGCTGAATGTTGCTGTAAATTGTTAAGGCTGTTTTTTTATTATTTCTGGCAAGTCGTGTCAGGCAGTTTGCCATGGCGTTATATAGAACATGATCGGTTCCTGACAAATTAAATTGATGTATATTTTGTAATATCGTGTTAATTTCATCAGAACTAAGTTGTTTGGAGATTCGTATCAAAAGGCTGTAACCGAATAATTTATGTTGAATATTGACCGATTGAATACAATCCATACTGAAATCGATCGCAAAAGGCAGGTATTGATACAGATTCATGCAAGCTTGTTCAATTAGCTCTATATTGCTGCATTTGTCTAACCATGTTGCTGCATGCTTTCTGGTAAATGTTTCAACCGGCTGCAAAAGTGTCGCGAGTATCTTGGTTTCACGTACATCAAGTAACCATAAGCGCTGAGCTAAATCATGGCTTTTAGAATAAGATTTTGCAATTTCTCTGATTCTGGGGATTGATACGCCATAGTTTTTTTTGTAAACAATACCATGGGCTTTCATCGAATCAGAAATAATGCCATCCATCGATAGTTTGATTTGTTTTTTTATTTGGGTGATTTGTTGGTCAAATTCAGAATTTGTAATTAGATATTTCATTGGCGAAGTTGTGTATGTGTTTGATAGTTAGTTAAATGAAAAATTTAATTTTATTTTATTGAAATTGCTTGCATATAACTTTTTGCTGTATTATCTTTGCAGCTCGAAAACATGGTGGTTATAGCTCAGTTGGTTAGAGCGTCGGATTGTGGTTCCGAAGGTCGCGGGTTCGAGCCCCGTTTTCCACCCCATTTTTATAACTTACAAAATCATAAAGTTTGGCAAACAACTTTATGATTTTATTTTTTTACTTTCTTTTGCTGATCAGCCTGAATCTCCGATGGATTTGATACGAGATCACTCACGGTAAACAAATCGGTAAATTGATACCCAATATTTTGCAGGTAGCTGATCAATGTAGAAAGATGGTTATAAAACTTGTCCTTTCTTGCCGGATTTGTCCCCACATGAAATTGTAAAATATAGCCATTTAATCCGTTTGACTTTTCAATCTGTAAAATTCTGTTGATGATATCCATGCTTGAAAAGTAATTCTCCCGCATTTCGGGTAATGTATTATCAAGGTTGGAGTATGTTCCGGGTGTTGAACGAATCAGGTAAACACCTGCATCTTTACACCATTCGCTGATGCTGTCGTTATACATTTCAAACGGAGGGTTGAAAAAAGGAGCTTGTTGTTTGCTAATCCCCAGTTTTTTTAGTGCTGCATAGTTTTCTCTTAAGTCATTCAGAAATGCTGTTTTACGTATGCTTATTGACTGAATCCCATTTGTATCTGCGAGCTTAAAATAATGATTGGTAGCCGGACCGATATAATGTCCATCTTCCCTGAGTTTTTTAATTATATGCGAGTTACCTGGCTTTCGCAAAAAATGCCCGGAAAAAAAGAATGCTGCTTTTACGTTGTATTTTTTCAGTGTTGTCTTGATTTTTTTATATCCGTCTGCATCCTGATGACCGGTAAAGATAATGGTGATTTGTTTGTTTTCAGGATTGAAACGGGTGATGCCTCCACTTTCATATTGATTTTTGTCGAAATATTCTTTTTTTTCACCGTTTGCCTGGCGAACGGCTAACAAATGTAGCAAGGAAGCTGTCGCATCAATATTGGCCTGATTGGTGATGAAATCGTTTACATGATCATGGTACACAGCCCACTCAGTCTGATGTTTTTCATAATTGCCGTCATAAATCTGTTTGTCAAGTTCTGTATTTCCAAGACAAAGGTTGCTGATGGCACCGTTGACCAATGCTCCGTTGACAATTTTATCAGTTTCGATGTATGATTTCGAGTGTGGGTGTTGCGGCGTAATTCCGTTTTCCGGTAAGCCGGTAACCATAGAGATACCCCAGGGATTGCATCCGAAAATCCAGTTGAAAAGAGCTTCTTCCATTGCGATGAAAGTTGAATCGCCGGTTTGTTTCCTGTAGGCAAAACACATATTGTGTAAAGCTGTAATTTTATTATTGGAATTTTCAGTTAAACTGATACCAATGTTGAACGGATTGTCCTGAGCTGCCAGTTTTGCTCTTAACAACGCTATATTCATATTCTGTTGAAAGTTCTTCTTTATCTGAGGATTTTCGACTTGCATCATTAAAAAATGACTCCAGTTTAGATAGGGATAAAATCGCAAAGGTTTGTCACAGACTGAAAAAATCCACTGTGGAATGGGTTCATTTGCTCCCCAAAGCATCGCATCCTGTAAATAATCAGGATTATAGGTAAGGAAATATAGTTGTATAGCAGCCAGTTGCATATCATCTTTCCAGTTCTCTTCTGTCATAATATCATCAGGAGTGTTCAGTTCCCAGTGATTAATTTCCCGTAACTTTGCTTGCTTGTAAATTTCTACTGACTTTTCAGTCAGCTCGTTAGCTATTTCAGGGTAAAAGTTGCTAAATACATCTGAAGCAAGTGCAAAAACTGAAGCTAACTTTCCGGCAACCGCGATGCTTGTCGATTTGTAATTCACCTTTGAAAGCCAGTCGATACCCCATTTTGCCTCATCAATGATGTCGGGAATTTGGTTTGGTTGTTTTTCACCGTTAAAATCAACCAAATCATTAAAAATATCGGGATACATATTATAAGTGAAAAGCAGTTGATAAGTTACAGTTGCATTAACGGCTATATTTCTGTTTTTGTTCGATGAATCATACCACCAGCCACCTGAAACATCACCTCCAAAACGTTGTGACTGGAGATATGCTATTAATTTATCTGTCGTACTGATGTATAAATTTTTATTGATATAGATGGTTGGAGAATAGATGTTGCCAGCCTTGATGTAAAAAGCGCCTTCCTTTTTAAAAGAACTGAAATCGAGTATGTAATTACTGTTATATTTATCAAAACTACCCCATAAACATACAGATTTTAAGGTGGCATAAACTTCATTTGTTAAAGCATCGTGGATTGTAAACTCCTGTGTTTTGGAGCTTGATTCGCTTATTAATACAGCTTTTTTTGATGCGTTCGGAAGATATCCCAGTTGATTGATTCTGATTCCAGAACCAGAGACCGTTGCATCAATGGTAATAAAAATAAGCCATACAAGTAGGTATGTTGTTTTTTTCATCATGGAAAGCATACTGTTTCCGGCAAATTTAGATAAATTTTGCAGATATAGCAAATGCTTACTAATTACAAAAAAAGTATTACTTTTGCAAATTGAAAGATTGTAAATGACAATTAAAAAATAAATTATATACAGATGAAAGTTTTAAAATTCGGCGGAACATCCGTAGGTTCTGCTGCGCGAATCAAGGAAGTTGCAAAGTTAATATGCAATGGAGAACAAAAAATTATAGTATTATCGGCTATGTCGGGTACAACCAACAATTTGGTTGAGATAGCTGATTATTTCTATAAAAACAATGCATCCGGAGCTTTGGAACGTATCAACGTGTTGGAGCAAAAATATGAAGATGTTGTTGATGAATTGTACTCGAAAACAACTTCTAAGTCCGATGCAATGGAGTTGATAAAACGTCATTTTGATTATTTGCGTACTTTCTCGAAAGCTGTATTCACCATATTTGAAGAAAAGGCTATCCTGGCACAGGGTGAACTGATCTCTACCGGGATGTTTCAGATTTATCTGGAAGAACAGGGTGAAAGTTCCGTGTTACTTCCTGCGCTTGATTATATGAGAATTGATAAGAATGCGGAACCGGACACTGCTTATATAGCTGAAAATCTCGTAAAACAATTGGAGGTAAATCCCGGGAAAACTTATTACATTACCCAAGGTTATATTTGTCGTAATTTCTATGGTGAAATTGACAATCTGCAACGTGGTGGTAGTGATTATACAGCTTCTTTAGTAGGTGCTGCAATTAAAGCTGATGAAATTCAAATCTGGACCGACATTGATGGTATGCACAATAATGATCCACGTTTTGTAGAAGGTACTAAGCCGGTTCCTTATCTGAATTTTGAAGAAGCTGCTGAATTGGCTTATTTTGGTGCGAAAATATTACACCCAACCTGTATTCTTCCGGCAAAATTGAATAATATCCCGGTCAGGTTATTGAATACAATGGATCCAAAAGCTCCAGGAACTTTAATCTCGTCAAAAAGTAATAAGTCAGCCATACAGGCTGTTGCTGCAAAAGATGGTATAACGGCAATTAAAATTAAGTCGGGCAGAATGCTGCTTGCTTACGGTTTCCTGAGAAAAGTGTTTGAGATTTTTGAATCTTACCAAACACCGATTGATATGGTAACTACATCAGAAGTAGGTGTTTCCGTTACGATTGATAGTACGAAAAATCTAAAAGAAATTGTTGATAATCTGAAGAAACTGGGAACCGTTTCAGTTGATGAAAATATGGTTATCATTTGTGTAGTTGGCGATTTGCAGCCTGATAATGTAGGCTTCCAGTCAAAAGCAGTTCATGCGCTGAAAGATATACCTGTTCGTATGATTTCTTATGGAGGTAGCAACTACAATGTGTCGTTCCTCATCAATGCTGATAATAAGAAGGTTGCATTGAAAGCCTTGAGTTCCTCTTTGTTTAATTAACTTTTTTAAACCACACAGGTCATATAAGTAACATGTAAGGTTGAAGAACAAGAACTTGTATGTTATTTATATGACTTATATGGTTAATTAAAAATATCATTATGATAAAAGCAAATTACCCAGTTAATAAATTTAGTAATATACTCACCCCTTTTTATTATTACGACCTGGATGTGTTACGTGCGTCACTTGCTAAAATCAAAAAACAAATTGAGGAACAGCCGTTTGTGGTGCATTATGCCTTGAAAGCAAATGTAAATCCGGAAGTCTTGAAAACAATCAAAGAAGCTGGATTTGGTGCTGATTGTGTAAGTGGAGGAGAAGTGCAGGCTGCTTTAAATGCTGGCATTGCTCCAGCTAAAGTTGTTTTTGCAGGAGTAGGGAAGGCTGATTGGGAGATTAACCTGGGTTTGGATAACGATATTTTCTGCTTTAATGTGGAGTCGATTCCAGAACTTGAGGTGATCGATGAGCTGGCACGTGCAAAAAATAAAACTGCAAAAGTTGCACTGCGTATTAATCCCAATGTGAGCGCCAATACGCATCATTACATCACTACAGGATTAAACGAAAACAAATTCGGAATAAACCTTACGGATATCGATAAGGTAACGCAAATCGTCAAAGGTCTGCAAAATGTAAAGTTGATTGGGATTCATTTTCATATTGGTTCACAGATTACCGACATGACTCCTTTCCAGGATTTGTGTGTAAGAGTGAATGAATTACAGGATCATTTTGAAGCAAATGGGATTAGACTTGAGAATATTAATGTAGGTGGTGGACTGGGGATTAACTACGAACATCCGAATCATTTCCCAATTCCTGAATATGAAGCATATTTCAAGATATTCCGCGAGCACCTGACTTTAAGATCGGGTCAAACCCTGCATTTTGAGCTGGGAAGATCAATTGTGGCACAATGTGGAAGTTTGATTTCCCGTGTTTTATACGTGAAAGAAGGTACTTCAAAGAAATTTGTGATTCTGGATGCGGGTTTTACAGATTTGATTCGTCCGGCTTTGTATCAGGCATATCACCGTGTAGAAAACCTTTCTTCTGATTTGCAGGAAGAAAAATATGATGTGGTTGGTCCTATTTGTGAATCATCGGATGTGTTTGTAAAAGATTATTTAATGAACAAAACAAAACGTGGCGATATTATTGCGCTACGTTCGGCAGGTGCTTATGGCGAAATCATGGCATCGCAATATAATCTCAGAAAATTGCCGAAAGCATATACCTCGGATGAATTGAAGTGAGGAATAAAAACAAAAAACCGGTCATGCGGCCGGTTTTTTGTTTTTATAAAATCCATGTTTTAATCTTTGATTTTAGCACTCAGATATTCTCTGTTCAACCTGGCAATGTTAGATATTGAAATAGCTTTCGGGCATTCTGCTTCACAGGCTCCTGTATTTGTACAATTACCGAATCCGAGTTCGTCCATTTTAGATACCATGGCTTTGGCACGGGCAGCTCTTTCAACCTGTCCCTGTGGTAGCAGGGCAAACTGACTAACTTTCGCAGCAACAAACAACATGGCTGAACCATTTTTACAGGCGGCTACACAAGCCCCACAACCGATGCAAGATGCTGCATCCATCGCTTCTTCAGCTTTGTCTCTAGGGATAGGGATAGCATTCCCGTCCGGAATACCGCCTGTGTTTACGGATACATAACCTCCTGCCTGTATGATTTTATCGAATGCGCCGCGGTTTACAATCAGGTCTTTGATTACAGGGAAACCTGTTGAACGCCACGGTTCAATGGTGATGGTGTCGCCATCGTTGAATCTACGCATGTGCAACTGACAAGTGGTGGTTTCACCGTCCAGCCCATGTGGGTGACCGTTGATGTATAGTCCGCACATACCACAAATGCCTTCGCGACAATCATGGTCGAATGCAATAGGCTCTTTGCGTTCGTGGATAAGTTTTTCATTCAACACATCTAGCATCTCGAGAAAAGAACTGTCGGTTGAAATATTGTCTAATTTATAGGTCTCGAATTTACCTTTTACTTTCGGACCTGCCTGACGCCAGATTTTTAGCGTGATATTGATACTTTTTTCCATGATTTCTGATTAAGCTTTGTAATTACGTTGTTGACGTTTCACGAACTCATATTCCAACATTTCTTTGAATAATGTTGGTTCTTCTCCTTCTCCGTTAAATTTCCAGCAAGAAGCAAATGCAAAATCC
>JAQWCZ010000091.1 GCA_028705705.1 Paludibacter sp. | reverse complement strand
TTACAAATCGGACTTAAACCAATTGTTGTAATCAACAAAGTTGACAAACCGAACTGTCGCCCCGACGAGGTACATGAAATGGTTTTCGACCTCATGTATCACTTAGACGCAACAGAAGATCAACTTAATTTCCATACCATATACGGTTCAGCTAAACAAAACTGGATGGAGGAAGACTGGAGAACACCCGGCAACAATATTAAGCCCTTGCTGGATGCCATTATTAAATACATCCCTGCTCCTGAATTTTTGGAGGGAACGCCTCAGATGCTAATCACGTCGCTGGACTATTCTAATTACGTGGGACGAATTGCCGTAGGTCGTATTCACCGCGGCATACTTCGTGAAAATATGGATGTGAGTCTTGTTAAACGCGACGGAACCGTCATCAAATCCAGGATAAAAGAATTGCATACCTTCACCGGTCTCGGCAGAACAAAAACTTCCGAGGTTAAATCCGGCGACATCTGTGCGTTAGTAGGTATTGATGGCTTTGAAATCGGGGATTCAATTTGTGACAACCAAAATCCGGAACCACTGAAACCCATCGCAATTGATGAACCCACGATGAGCATGGTGTTTACCATCAACGACTCTCCTTTCTTCGGGAAAGAAGGTAAATATGTTACTTCCAGGCATATCCACGACAGATTAATAAAAGAACTCGATAAAAACCTGGCTTTACGCGTAGAAAAAAACCTGAATGCTGATGTGTGGACTGTATATGGTCGTGGTGTGTTACATTTGTCTATCCTGATCGAAACCATGCGCCGCGAAGGCTATGAATTGCAGGTTGGTCAACCGCAAGTTATCTTCAAAGAAATAAACGGAGTAAAATGCGAACCCATTGAACAACTCTCCATCAACTTACCAGAAGAATGTTCAGGAAAGATAATCGAAATGGTGGCCATGAGAAAAGGTGAAATGATCAGCATGGAAATCAAAAACGACCGCATACAACTCGAATTCTTTATCCCTTCACGCGGAATAATCGGGCTAAGAAACAACGTGCTTACTGTCTCGGCAGGAGAAGCTATTATGTCGCATCGCTTTGTAGAATATCAACCCTATAAAGGTGATATCGAAAAAAGAAATAACGGTTCAATCATCGCGATGGAAAGTGGCACTGCATACGCTTATGCACTTGACAAACTTCAGGATCGGGGTAAATTTTTCATTCACCCGCAGGATAGCATCTATGCCGGTCAGGTTGTCGGTGAAAATTCGAAAGAAGGTGATATTGTAGTAAATGTAACAAAATCGAAGAAACTCACCAACATGCGTGCTTCGGGAGCGGATGATAAAGCAAGACTGGCTCCTCCCATCATTTTCAGTCTGGAAGAGGCCCTGGAATACATCAAAGAAGATGAATATGTAGAAATAACACCTTCCAGTATCAGGCTCAGGAAGATATTATTAGACGAAAATGACAGAAAAAGAATGTCGAAAAAATAATTTGTAAAAAATTTGTATCTTTGCAGGCCGTTAAATAAACGTCAAACGTCAAACGTCAAACGTCAAACGTCAAACGTCAAACGTCATCAGACATTAGACGTTAGACATTAGTCAAGTAAAAACAAATTGCAGAAATAATAACAATGAACATCGTCAAAAAAGACATCGATTCTTCGAATGCTACGATTACCATCAGCATTGAGAAAGTAGATTACGCCGAAAAAGTAGAAAAAACATTACGCGAATACCGTAAAAAAGCGAACATACCAGGTTTTCGTCCAGGCATGGTTCCACTTGGATTATTGAAAAAAATGTACGGAAAATCAATTCTTGCAGAAGAAATTAACAAGATTCTGTCTGATGAATTGTACAAATATATCCAGGAAAATAACATCAACATGTTGGGTGAACCCCTTCCCAATGAAACCGATCAAAAAGACATTGATTTCAGCACACAAGAAGACTTTGAATTTGTATTCGACATCGGGTTAGCTCCTGAATTTGAAGTTGAGCTGAATAAAAAAGATAAAATTAAATATTATCAAATTACACCGAGCGAAGAAATGATCAATAACCAGATCAAATCATATACTGGTCGCTATGGTAAATATGTTCAGGAAGATTCGGTTGAAGAAAAAGACATGGTAAAAGGTGTCCTGACAGAACTGGTTGAAGGCAAGGAAAAAGAAGGCGGTATTCACGTACAGGATGCTGTTTTAACTCCTGCTTATATGAAGGATGAAGCCAGCAAAGCTTTGTTCGCCGGAACAAAAGTGGGCGATGTGATTACATTCAACCCTAAAACAGCCTTCGAAAACGAAGCAGAAATTTCTTCCCTATTGAAGATTGAGAAAGAAGATGTTGCTGAGATAAGTACTGATTTTCAGTTTAATATTGAAGGTATCACCCGTTATCACGAAGCAGAAATAGATCAGGAATTATTTGATAAAGTATATGGTGAAGGCGTAGTAAAATCAGCGGAAGAATTTATTGAAAAAATCAAGGCCAATATCCAGGAAACACTGGCTCAGGACAGCGAATATAAATTTGGTATCGATGCCCGTGAAGCGTTGGTGAAAAAATATGAAAGTCTCGCATTCCCGGATACTTTCCTGAAACGCTGGTTATTGGCTTCGAATAAAAACTTGACTGAAGAAACACTCGAATCTGATTATCCTAAGATGATTGTTGACCTGAAATGGCAGTTAATAAAAGATAAAATAGCGAAATCAAATGACATCAAAGTTGAAAAGGATGACGTGGAAGACTTCGGTCGCAAAATTGCCCGTTCTCAATTTGCTCAATATGGCATGATTGGCATGGACGACGCCATTCTCGACAACTACGTGAAGGATATGCTTAAAAAAGAAGAAACCCTAAAAAGCATCATTGACAAAGTTGCTGAAAACAAGGTACTCGATATCATTAAAAATACAGTTAAAGTAGATACCAAAGAGGTTTCGATAGAAGAGTTTAATAAGATGTTTGAATAAAAACATCCATTTAGAACCACAAAAGGCACAAAAGTTTATCAAAAGGGATCACAAAAGCTAATATTGATATCAACATCAGATATCAACAAAAATGCTTACTTTTGTGTTTTCTCACATAAAATCTTTTGTGCCTTTTGTGGTTTAATATTTTAAATAGATAATTATGAATCAAAATGAATTTCACAAATACGCCACCAAACATCTCGGGATGAACGGATTGGCATTAGAAAAATACATGGGTATCACCAGTAATTACATTTCTCCTTCCATTTTGGAAGAAAGACAACTGAATGTAACCCAGATGGATGTATTTTCACGCTTGATGATGGATCGTATCATCTTCCTTGGAACGCAAATCGACGACTACACTGCCAATGTAATTCAGGCTCAGTTACTGTTCCTCGACTCTTCAGATCCGGGAAAAGATATTTCGATTTACATTAATTCACCGGGTGGATCAGTATATGCAGGGCTCGGAATTTACGACACGATGCAATTTATTGGTTCTGATGTAGCAACAATCTGCACCGGGATGGCTGCTTCGATGGCTGCTGTGTTGATGGTCGCCGGAACGAAGAATAAACGTTCTGCATTGAAACATTCGCGCGTCATGATTCACCAACCGATGGGAGGCGCTCAGGGACAGGCATCGGATATTGAAATTACAGCCCGGGAAATACAAAAACTGAAAAAGGAACTTTACAGCATTATTGCCGACCATTCCGGAAATCCCTTCGAAAGAATCGAAAAAGATTCAGACAGAGATTACTGGATGACTTCACAGGAAGCCCTTGATTACGGGATGATCGATAGGATTTTAATCAACGAAAAGAAAATTAAGTAATGGCTAAACAACTCAAACGTTGCTCTTTTTGCGGACGAACCGAATCTCAGGTGGATTTTTTCATCATGGGACAGGATAACGTACAAATATGTAATGAATGTGCCATACAAGCTGCTGAAATTGTAAAAGAAAACACAGAAAGCAAATCCAAATTACCCCATTTGCATAAAGAGGATATTCCAAAACCCATGGAAATAAAAAAATACCTCGATCAATATGTAATCGGACAGGATGAAGCCAAGAAATTTCTTTCCGTTGCTGTTTACAACCACTATAAACGACTCATGCAGGAAAAAACCAATGACGATGTGGAGATTGAAAAATCAAACATCATCATGGTGGGATCCACTGGAACAGGGAAAACCCTCCTTGCCAGAACCATCGCCAGAAAGTTGCACGTGCCTTTCACCATCGTCGATGCTACGGTACTCACCGAGGCCGGATATGTTGGCGAAGACATCGAAAGTATTCTGACCAGGTTACTTCAGGTGGCTGATTATGATGTAAAAGCCGCTGAAAGAGGTATCGTTTTTATTGACGAAATTGACAAAATTGCCCGCAAAAGCGATAACCCGAGCATCACCCGTGACGTGAGCGGAGAAGGTGTTCAACAAGGACTGCTCAAATTACTGGAAGGCTCTGTTGTGAATGTTCCACCTCAAGGTGGCAGAAAACATCCGGATCAGAAGATGATTCCGGTTAACACCCAAAATATTTTGTTTGTCTGTGGAGGCGCTTTTGATGGCATTGAAAAGAAAATCGCCGCCCGGCTCAATACACGCGTCGTGGGGTATAATGCAACGCTCGAAACAGATTACATTGATAAAAAAAACATGTTGCAGTACATCGCCCCACAGGATTTGAAATCTTTTGGTCTGATACCTGAAATCATCGGTCGATTGCCTATTTTGACCTATCTTGAACCACTCGACCGCGATGCGTTGAGAAAAATTCTCACAGAACCAAAGAATTCCATCATCAAACAATATATTAAATTATTTAAGATGGATCACATTGAACTTGTTTTCGAAGAGGAAGTGCTGGAGTATATTGTTGATAAAGCTATTGAGTTTAAGTTGGGCGCCCGTGGTTTAAGATCTATTACAGAAACCATTATCATGGATAAGATGTATGAAATGCCATCAAAAAACGAAAAACAATTAATAATTAGACTGGAATACGCCCAATCCAAAATTGAAAAAGTAAACATCAACAGATTGAAAATTGCTTAAATATTCAATTAATAATCATTATTAAGTATATATTTTAAAAAAATCAGGGTATTTGCAAAAAAAAATGCATTTATCCTGATTTTTTTATCTAAAGTACTTGGATATTAAAAATCTGTTTATAAATTTGCTAAACCTAATCTTAAACATCAGGTAAAAATTGAATATAAAAAGAAGTAAAAAATTATCTTAATCTAACAAAAACTTCAAGAAATAATACTAACTTCGCCATCCGGTTTTGAAATGTACAAGATATGATAAGTCATTCAGAATTAACAACTCATCTGAAACTGCATTTTGGCTTCGACACGTTCAAGGGAAACCAGGAAGCTATCATTCAGAATGTGTTAGATAAAAACGACACATTTGTTTTGATGCCCACCGGCGGTGGAAAATCATTGTGCTACCAACTTCCTTCTTTATTGATGGAAGGGACGGCTATTGTCATATCGCCACTGATCGCACTTATGAAAAATCAGGTGGATGCCATGCGTAATTTCAGTGAAGAAGACGGGATAGCTCATTTTCTGAATTCTTCTCTTACAAAACAAGCAATCGATGCTGTAAAAGCAGATATTCTTTCCGGAAAAACAAGATTACTGTATGTTGCACCTGAATCACTTACAAAAGAAGAAAATATTGAATTTCTGAAACAAATAAGAATCTCATTTTATGCTGTCGATGAAGCACATTGTATATCAGAATGGGGACATGATTTCAGGCCTGAATACAGAAGAATACGACCGATAATCAATGAAATAGGCGTTGCGCCATTGATTGCGCTAACCGCAACCGCAACACCCAAAGTACAACACGATATCCAGAAAAATCTGGGCATGCTGGAGGCAAAAGTGTTTAAATCATCTTTCAACAGAGAAAATCTGTATTACGAAGTTCGAAGTAAGAATAAAGATGTTGATAAAGAAATCATCAAATACATCCGCATTCAAAAAGATAAATCAGGTATAATCTATTGCCTGAGTCGTAAAAAGGTGGAGGAACTTGCTGAAACACTTCAGGTAAATGGAATATCGGCACTACCTTACCATGCCGGTATGGATTCGGCACTACGAACTGAAAACCAGGATAAATTCCTGATGGAGAAAGTGCAGGTCATTGTGGCGACCATTGCTTTCGGCATGGGAATCGACAAACCCGACGTTCGTTTTGTCATTCATTATGATATGCCCAAAAGTCTGGAAGGCTATTATCAGGAAACCGGTCGTGGTGGAAGAGATGGAGGAGAAGGTCAATGTATTGCATTTTATGCATACAAAGATCTTGATAAATTAAGGAAATTTATGCAAGGCAAACCGGTTGCCGAGCAAGAAATAGGAAACCAATTATTATTAGAAACGCAAGCATACGCAGAATCTTCTATATGTAGGAGGAAACTCTTGCTCCATTATTTTGGAGAAGAATACAAACAAGATAACTGCGGTAGTTGTGATAACTGTATGAAACCGAAAAAAACATTTGAAGGACAGGAACTTTTAATCCTGATTTTAGAAACAATTATTGCTGTCAGAGAGAAATTCAAAGCCGAACATATTGTGGACATCCTGAAGGGGAATAGTACTTCAGACATCAAATCCTATCAGCACGATGAACTGGAAAATTTTGAAGCGGCATCGGATGAAGATGAGAAACTTTTACATGCCATTATCCGGCAAGCAATGATTGCTGGATTTATATCAAAAGACATTGAAAATTATGGCCTGCTGAAAATCACTCCGGCTGGAAAAGCCTATATGAAAAAACCGAGTCCATTCCCGGTTGTAAAAGACAATGAATTTGATGAAGATGAGGAAGAAGCTGCTGTAAAATCCATTGGGGGAACCTGTGCTGCCGATGATGTTTTATTCTCTATCCTGAAAGACCTGAGAAAAAAAATGTCAAAAAAACTGGAAGTACCCCCATTTGTAATTTTCCAGGATCCTTCGCTTGAAGCCATGGCAACAACTTACCCGATTACGATGGATGAGCTCCAGAACATCCCGGGTGTAGGTGCTGGAAAGGCAAAAAGATATGGTGATGAATTTCTGAAAGTAATCAAGGAACACGTCAAAGAAAATGAGATTACCCGTCCGGAAGATCTTCGGGTACGGACTGTTGCCAATAAATCCAAATTAAAGGTGTCAATTATACAAGCGATCGACCGTAAAATTGCTTTAGACGATATTGCCGAGTCGAAAGGACTCGATATGCTTGAGTTACTGGATGAGATTGAAGCTATTGTCTATTCTGGAACAAAAATCAATATCGATTACTTCCTAAAGGAAATCATGGAGCCCGATCACATTGAAGAAATCTTTGAATATTTCAGCACAGCAGAGACGGATAAGATTATACCTGCATTGCGTGAGTTGGGAGAAGACGATTTTACTGAAATTGAAGTAAGGCTCGTGAGGATCAAATTCTTATCAGAAATCGGGAATTAATTGTTATTTCTCTGATTTTTACACACCGATATGCCCGTAAAACCTTATTCCTTTTTCATGATTTCACTTTTTATTTCCGATATAGTCTTTTTAACCGGGATACTATCTTTTACTTTTAATGAATTCTTTTTTGATTTCATCAAAGGAACTGTATCCAGTTTCAAACGCAAACTATCCTGCAACGCCGGCACGTATTTTCGCAACAACATGATATTGTCGACACGAATC
>JAQWCZ010000090.1 GCA_028705705.1 Paludibacter sp. | reverse complement strand
TTTACAGGATTAGGATACAAAACCATCTCCTCAGTTTCATTTTCAGAAAGCCCGTTAGGAGTAAAAGGTGCCCAGAATTCGATTTCGGAAACATTACCATAACCTCCAACGGGCCCCTGATACCGGTAAAACTGGTAATCTGCTTCATTTTCCAGTGCAATTACTTTCCATGCATTGTTTTCAGGGTTGAAACCAATGGTATATAAATCAGTATAATCTTTGTCATCGTTCGATCCCTGGAATTTTCCTCCAACCATGCGGGCAGTCCAGCCGGTCCGGGGGTAGAATCTTATTTTAACAACCTTTTGAGGTACGCCATAGTCCACACCCATATAAGACTCAGAAAGTCCATCAAAAAAAGTTGTTATGTCACCATCGAAAGCATTGAATTGCGTTTCATTACCACTATTGGCAAAAAATTTTCCCTGAGTGAGTTTCACCACGGCAAGCACTGTCAGCGTGACTTCTTTGCTGGTAATACTACCCAGTTGATTTGTGGCAACCACTTTGATTTTTGCTCCATTCAAACTAACAGAAACATTCGTTAGATTTAACTTATTACTGTTTACATTTATTTGCTCAACTCCGTTCACAAACCACTGATATTGTATCGGTCCTTCACCCAGGACGTCAACAGAGAAAGTAACATCTTGACCAAAATCAATAATCTGGTCTTGTAAATCCTTCATGATATAGGGGGCATCGTAAGTAATAAGTTCATTATAAATCGTATTGTTGGTCCTGTCACACTCCTCAATATTTCCGCCTATTTGCGGATTTACCTGTGTTCTTATGCTAAATTTTCCTTTCGTAACAACCCATTCATACGCTAGCCTGGTACTGTAACTTACTACTACTGCCGACTCACCGGGAGCCAATGACCGGGTTATTGTATCGGCATTCAGAAGTTTCGCAGCATTTGTTTCAACATTCGTTATGTTGAATTTCACCTTGAAACTTTTTCCATCCGAATAGTTACTTCCTGCCGGAGATACCACAGATCCCTGATTGGTTACTTTCACCCGGAAACGAACGGTTTGTCCTGCTTTCGGTTCTGTTATTACCTCATTATGCTCATTGATAACTGCAAAATCTGACACCACAAAATCCGGATATTTAATATCATTCGGAGTACAATCGCCGGATGGGCACCACTGGTGCAGAATATTCTTCCCTTTTAAGTCATCTTCAATTAATATCAGATATTGCCCGTTTGATCTTTTAAATGCCTGAATAGCAAATGGAATATCTAACCAACCGGTTAAACCATAAGCTGCAGGAACCTGTATGCTTCCCAGTAGAGATAAATCCCTGGTACGAAAAACATATATTTCCC
Organism: Paludibacter sp.; assembly: GCA_028705705.1. GTDB lineage: Bacteria > Bacteroidota > Bacteroidia > Bacteroidales > Paludibacteraceae > Paludibacter. The sequence goes on along the minus strand of JAQWCZ010000090.1, from coordinate 6,390 downwards.
CTTCATCACTACTCAATCCACAAAACAAATAATCTCCGGCAACCGACATTGCTTTCATTACATGACCGTCACTACTCTTAGGGGGAGCAACTACACTAGCTGCAGTACGGTTACCGGTACTCCAGTCCGGATACTTTCCAATAACACTTCCTATCACCCCCCAGTCATTCAAAAGGTTGGCGTTATCTTCTGTCCATCCCCCAATGTACATCACATCGTTGTCGACATCATACTGAAGGCGCTCAATCCCTGTAAAGGGTTGAGGAACCGACTGTGTAACAATAACCTCGGAGCCAAAAACCGGCACACCGTTATCAAACCCTGTTAGTGGTATTTTTCTAATTGAATTGCCCCTGGTATACCAGATATTTCCATTCTTATCGGGTAAACCTGACCAGCCAAGACCTTGAATGGTCTGACAGAAAACGGCAATTTCACCATTAAAACGATAGACATCGAAAAAACCGGCATACATATCGCTCACAAACATCAGCAGATTGCCGTCAACACGACGCATAAGCGCGGTTGAACCATCTTTTGTAATACGGGGATCGGTAGGATTGGCAATCGGGTCACAGGTCATCGCGTGGAGCGACCAGGTATTCGTCTCGTAATCATATTTAATATGCTCGTTCACCCCATAAATATCAGTCCCATCAGAAGCCGGGTCTATACTGGTTTGATCGACGAAAAACAATCCCTGCACTTCCCATTGTTTAACACCAGCCGGGTTGAACTTACGAAGTGAAGTTGCTTTCTCGTTCAGTGCAACATAAATATTGCCGCTGGCATCAGTTCCACAGCCCGAAATGTTCCAGAATCGTAAATCTCCCACTAAACCGGGGGTTGGACCACCGCTTACTCCACCCTCATCTCCGAAAGCGCCAACCTGTGTACCTTCCGTATTGAACTTGATCACCTGACGGCGCGGTCCGTTATCAGCAACTAAAAGTACATTGTTGCAAGCATCATAATTAATCGCGGCAGGCGACCAGGAGGTCGGTCCGGTAATCTTAACCCCGGTACTAACTCCGGATGGGTTGAATTTGATTGCTTCTTTGCCTTTAGTCAACACCCAGATGCTACCACTTCCATCTACAGCAACATCGTATCCATTTGTCATAGTAAATGACAGTGAAACAGTATTCAGATTCGACACACTTCGTTTCTCAACCAGTCCGCTGGTTTTTACCATATAGAGATAACCGGCGGAATAAGTCATACCTATTACTTTATCGGCACTCTCACCTACATTAGTTTTATCGACATAATTATAACCCGGGCGCTTCCAGCGTAACAAATTATTCTGACAGTTAACTGCATATAAATAGTCATCACTAATAGCAGCAGCTTCTGTCGCGGTACCCCATCCCCAACAGCCATCATTGGGGTCCTGTTGCTTTAATAATGTAACCGGCTGTCCATCTTTCCATACACCGATACATCTTCCGGCTTCGTCCCAGGTACTGGTGGTTACCATCGTACCATCCAAAGCCACATCCAGTTCCTCAGCATAATTTTGTACCCATTTTACATTCCCGTTAAATGTATTTCCAACAAATCCGCTTGTTAAATTACAAATCTGACCGAGAACAAAAAGAGGCGTAACAAGTAATAAAATTAAGATAAATGCAGGCTGTCTCATTCTTTTTAGGGGAATAAATTGATAATTATAGCTTAACATAAATTGGATATAATCAGTTAACTTCATTTGTTTACTTTCCTTTAAAATCGGAAAGTTAATATTAGAAATCTGTACGAGTTGATCGGGTCATTCAGTTCGATTCAAACGAATCTGTCCGTAAATCTGAATGTGCTTGGATTGCTTTCGATTTTTATTTTTATTTTGAAAGCCGGTAAAATTGTACAGCATGTCCGCCAATTGTGACCGTTTGCATTTCTTTGGTTGTTCCAACTTCCTTATGCTGCCAAATGTCATACACCTTCATATTCTTCTTAATTCCTGCTTTCTTCCAAAGTGCGGGAAAATCATATTGTTGTTCGTTTCTATTGAAGAAGATAACCGCAATATCTCCATTACTCAGCGGTTTACTCCAAATTTCATAGTCGCCGTCATCGTAAACCTTGCTTCCCTGAATCCCGGCTTTATCCTGATTAATAGCGATAGCTTCTTTATTCAGCAGGATATTTTGGGTCGAATCACTCATGTTTCTAATATCATTGCCCGCCATCAACGGTGCATTTAACAGACACCAAAAACTGAAATGCGCAACATATTCATGGTGTTTCATGTGGCCATTACCGACTTCAAGCATATCAGGGTCGTTCCAATGTCCAGGGCCTGCATATTTCTCAAGTCCAACCTGCATGTCAAGTATGGTAACCCAGCCCATGCCACCCCATTCTCTTTTGCAATCCCAACAATCCTGGATATCGCCTGTTGTACGCCACAGATGACCCACATTTTGCGCCCAGGTAAACGGGCGGCTGTTACCCCATTCACACATACTAAAAACGATAGGGCGCCCACTGTTGGCAAGGGCATTACTCATATCAGTATATGCTTTCACCGGATCAATTCCTGACGAATTACACCAATCATATTTTAAATAATCAACACCCCATGCTGCATAGGTTTTCGCATCGATTTCCTCATACCCGTTACTTCCGGGACGCTCCTGACATGTTCGGATACCGGCACAGGAATAGATGCCGAATTTTAACCCTTTTGAATGAATGTAATCAGCCAACGCTTTTATACCGGAAGGAAAGTGAACTGAATCAACCACGATTTTCCCTTTGGAGTCACGCGCGACCTGCCAACAATCGTCAATTACGATATACTCATATCCGGCGTCCTTCAACCCATTCTGAACAAAAGCATCAGCCATTTCCTTAATTAAATCTTCATTGATGTTGCAACCAAACTTATTCCAACTATTCCATCCCAATGGAGGTGTTGGCACTAAACCCGGTGTTTTCTGCGCGAATGAGGTGAAAGCTGTAAAAAGAGCCACAAAAAGAATTAATTCTCTCATCTTCATAATATTATAATTAATTGTTTATAAATATATTTTTCATTTGAAATTTGTGCTGTATATACTCCCGAAGGGTAAGAACTTACATCAATTGCTGCATAGTTATGCTCAAACTTACGCGATAAAACTACTGCTCCTGACAAATTTAGTATCTCAATTTTATCAAACTGTTGAACAGTATGATCACTTCTGACTTGCAATATATTGTTAACCGGATTAGGCCACATCAAAATATTGTCAGTGATGATCGTTCTATGCAGGGCTGTTGAAGACACTAATACCGAATCATTTAATGTTATCGTACCAAATTCATTCGTGAACCTGTAGAAAGGATAGGGTCCACTGTAATCGTTGTGATCAGGAACGGTTCCGATCATATTATCACGTTCTCCACTATCGTCATCGCAGTAGGCAATGGCGAATCCAAGCGTTTTATTTGGTACTAAGGTTACGGGAGTATTATCGTTGCTTTGCTGATTATAATTTTTATCATATATTTTGAATTCAAGTTCCCAGGTATTTTTGTTTCCGTTTTTGGATATTTTCACCATCACATGATCGTCAAGATTGAGTGCTTTCCACGTATCGCAATCTTCTCCCAAATCAATTACATGTTGAATTGCATTTGGAGCATCGTGAGCAACAATTTTTCCATTTGTATAACTGGCTTTATCCCGGGCAACTGCAGCAATATGATATGCAAACGCGTTATATGCTGTTGCTCCACACTCATGTCCCTGAGGGGTATTATCTTCATCAATAAAGAATTCGGCACAATCATCCTGCCAGTAATTATCTTTCGGATTTACACGAAAATCATTCAGTTTATCATCCGTTATTTCCATTAATATATACACTCTTGAAGCATCCCAGGTGACCTTGTACCGACCATAAAAATCGGTGGAATCAGGCAATGATTTTCCATCAATAGGTTGATTAATCGGAGACCACACGGCGTTTATCCAACAACTTTCATCGCCAATGCCATCAATAACCGGTGGTGTTTCGGTACGGTACGCCGTGTAATTAACTGAAAAAACTGTTGAACAGCTTACTAAGTAGATACAAGTTAAAAGAATTTTCTTAACTAAGAAAAGGAGTGATCTTGAGTCTTTCATACTTTTTACAATTTCTGATGATCTGTATTTAAATCAAATTTCTGCATTATACTTTTGTCGCTTTCTCATCTTAAATTCAGAAATATATTCGATGAAATATGCGTTGTAATTAGTTGTCCTTTTTTATCAGCGATCCGTGATTTCGGGGAGCCGGCAGTTCAGAATTTTCTTCCGAGTCAAAAACTTCAATTGTATGGGCAAATGTATTATTGTTAACGTCCCATTCAACCAAGTCACCTTCAGTGAAATTCAATTCGGCCGAAAGCACTTTCTTCCCGGTTTGATCACTTGTCCATACTCCTGTAGAAGCAATCAATTGTACCTGACCAGGAGCAATTAAAACAGGTATACTTTCAGCGTTTGCAACGTCTCCTCCATCAATCATAAATTTGATATTAAATGGTGAAGAAACCGGATTAATGGCATTCCCCTGATTTTTTACCAATGCATAAAAGCTAACCTGCTGCCTTTTTTTCGGATAACGAGGCATGGTATAAAGTTGGGTTATTCTTAAATCAGGTTTTTTATTCCCTTCTATTAGTGTTATACTTTTTGTAAGGGGCAAATTATCTGATGCCCCCCCTACCCGGATTGTAAAATCTCCGGATTGAGCGATGTATTGACTACCATCCCAGTAGTAGAAATCATCGGCAGTTAATTGAAATGTCACCTTTTTTGTTTCATTGGGCTGTAAAGCTACCCGCTTGAATCCGCGCAATTGTTTCTTGGGCATCCATACTTCCTGAGTCGATGGACAACTCAGGTATAATTGCACAACTTCTTCGCCGGCAATTTCTCCCGTATTTTTCACATCCACCGAAACAGCAACAGGTTGTCCCGCAACGGTAACATTTGAAACAACTAAATTACTATATGAATAAGCTGTATAGCTCAACCCAAATCCAAAGGCATATTCGGGGGTTATGTTTTTTTCATCCAACCAACGATAACCTCCATCGAGGTTGTCGGTAAACCGGCGAAAAGTATCTTCAGTCCACAAAGGCAGGTCAGCATCCCTTTTAACCATCGATACAGGCATGCGACCAGCCGGATTATAATCGCCGAAAAGCACATCGGCAATCGCGTTTCCCGCTTCCTGAGCCGCATAAAATGAATAAACAAGTCCTTTGATATTTGTCAGACAACTATTTAATCCGCAAACACCACCACTTTGAATAACAACAACAATATTGGGGTTTACAGTTGCTAATTTATTAATCAATTCCTGCTGTTGACCGGGCAAATCAACCGAACCGCTTTTCCGGTCGGCACCGATATCGTATGCCTCACCCTCCTGCGAAGCATCTAATCCTCCAGCAAACACAACCACATCGGCATTCGCTGCAAGAGCAAGTGCCGCATCAAAACCGGCTTTTGATGTCGAATTCACATCACAACCATAAGCATACGAGATATTGGCTGCTCCAATTTTAGCTTCTAAACCTTCCTTTACGCTGACGGCATAAGATGGGAAAGTTTCACTGCTCCCAAAACAATTCAGATTTTCACTGGTAGCATTGGGCCCGATAAGTGCTATTTTAACTGTTTTTCTCAACGGAAGAATGGGCGTATTATCAGCGTTGTTACTATTCTTCAATAAGATGATTGATTTTTGAGCGGCCAATTTATTGGTGGCGATAATAGCTGCCGTTTTAGCATCGGTTGCGTTGCCTACAGGGAAATTATCAAGCATCCCATTCAGGATTTTAGTCCGCAAAACATGTCTTACAGCCTTATTGATATCTGCCATGGTAACTGTCCCGTTGGCAACCATTCCCGGTAGGTCGACTGCATATTTATTGGAACCCATGCAAATATTAGTTCCTGCTTTAATCGCTTTTGATGAGTTCCAAATGGCATCCCAGTCGGAAACCACAAAGAAAGGAAACCCCCATCGTTCTCTGAGATTGGTGGCTAATAATGCTGAACTCTCACAGCCTTTGTCTCCATTAATTTTATTATAGGAACCCATGACACTCAATACACCTGCCTCCTGAACTACAGTCCGGAAATTATAACCAGAAAAGTCCATTAACCAACGATCCGTTGCCTGTACATCCATATTATGCCGGTTCGACTGCTTACTCTCACCCATATAATGTTTTACAGTAGCTACAACCGGACTCTTCTGAATGCCAATTGCCAATGCTTTTCCAATATGTCCGGCTAAATACGGATCTTCGCCTCCACTTTCAGCAGAGCGTCCACCCCGGGGGTCACGACAAAGATCAATGCATGGACCTAATTGCACATTGCGATTAAATGCCCAGAAT